>CBQWHN010000017.1:0-12218 GCA_967728685.1 uncultured Nitrososphaera sp. | reverse complement strand
GGTGGCGCCGAGGTTCTTTGCTGCAACCATCATAGTAGCTATGGCGCCGTAGCCGCAAGCGGAAACGTTCAGCCTCTCAAGGACGGCATAAAATTTGTTAACGTCAAGCGCAAGGATGGTCTTTATCAGCTCGCCATCCTTCCTGTGCGCCTCGCTGTTTGGCTCATAGTGGGTAAAGTCGGACGACGCGATGAGCAGCGTGGAATCTGTGACGCTTTTTTTCGCTATGGTTTCAGATATCGCGTTTCCTAGGTCAAAGGCGGTGTCACTCCGTTGAGAGATAAGTACTATTGGAACGATCCGAAAATCCTGCTTAATGTACTGCAGGAATGGCAGCTGGACCTCCAAGCAGTGATCTCTGCTGTGAGCATCGTTATCAAAGCCCAAAGTAGATGATCTCTTCGATATCTCTTCAGCCAATTCAGAATTGATTTCAACGTCACCTAGCGGCGTCTCCCACAAGCCTTCCTTCATGGCAGCCACCCACGACCCAATGCCGTAGTGGTTTGGTCCTACCATTATGACATCCTGAAAGTCGACAGACGAAATTTCGTAAAAGCCGTTTGCAGCAACTGCGCCGGAATAAACGTAGCCGGCGTGGGGAGAGACTATGCCGTAGATCCTGTGCTTGCTGTCAGAAGGCGGGGCCTTGCCGGGTCCAAATCGCTGGTTCCTGAATGACTGTTCGACAAGCCCCCTCAATTCCCGGGGATTGTCGGGATAGAACATGCCGGCGACCGCTGGTGCCCTTTTTGTCAAGATACTTCCTCGACTAACTTTGTTTCAAAGTCGTCGATCGAAGCTTTCTCCAGCATCTCGCTGTCGGACTTGATCGCTCCCTGCTTCTTGAGGACTTCCCTTGTAAGGAGCCAGTAGACTGTTGCAAGTGCCTTGCGTCCGCGGTTGTTTGCAGGGATCACCAGGTCAACCTTTGAAGTGACATTGTCACTATTGGCGATTGCAATGACTGGCACTCCCGCCCGGGTAGCTTCAAGGACTGCCTGCTGGTCTGCCTGCGGGTCGGTCACGACCACAATTTCCGGCTCCATGTAGTTGGGAAGCGACGGATTGGTGAACGTGCCAGGCATGAAGCGGCCCAGAATCTGTGTAGCGCCTGTCAGCTCGCAGAACTTTTCCACCGGAGTCTTGCCGTATTCGCGTGCAGAAGTCACGGCAACCTTGGCAATGTTTGCTCTGCCAATGAACTTGGCGGCGACGTCGACCCTCGCCAGGGTCTTACTGATGTCAAGGATGTAGAGCCCTTCCGGGTTGGCCTTGACTATGAATGGTGCCATGAACTTTGTCTTAACCGGCGTGCCTACACGGATACCTGTCGAAAGTATCATCTTTTCTAAATTATCGGTATCAATTGCCTCCTGACCTTCCTGAGTTTCAATGGGCGCAGACTCTTCAATTACCGCACCGGACTCCATGTCAGTGGTATCGTCGGGATTGCTCATATTATGCAGAGGACAGTTCGGCCATACCTTCTATTAAATCATACTCTGTCAAGCGCACAAGCTCGTTTAGCTTCGCAACGCGCTCGCCCCCTAGGACGCCTGTCTTTATCATCTTGGATCCGGTGGCTATTGCGATGTGCGAGATGTGCGAATCGATAGATTCACCTGATCTGTGCGATGTTATTATCCTAATCCCGTTATTATTGCATTCCTCGGAAAATTTCATCGCATCATACAGGCTGCCTGCCTGGTTGACTTTCAGTATAGCCCCGCTGCATGCGCCGTATTTCACGGCTTCCTTTACCTTGCAGGCGTTTGTGACCAGCATGTCGTCGCCAGTCACGAAAGTCTTGGGGTTCTTTTTAGTCAGGACTGCCATGCTTTGGAAGTCGCCTTCGTGCACAGGGTCTTCGATATAAATGAGCTTGTAGTCGCGGATGAGCCTGTTTGCAAACTCTATCTGCTCGCCGGTATTGCGCTTCATCCCCTGCCGGGCGTAGTCGTAAACGTTGTTCTTTTCGTCCCAGAATGACGAACTGGCAAAATCGATCCCAATTGCCATGTCTTTTGCAAGTGTATAGCCACAGTTCTTGACAGCCTTTTCGACTATTTCGAGCGCTCGATCGTTGTTCACATTTGGAGCCCATGCGCCTTCGTCGCCCCTACCATAGGTGAAACGCCTGTCGATTGACTCGATGACTTTGCGCGTCTCGGTGTGCAATTTGAAATTCATCTCTAGCGCTTCTACTATGCTCTTTGCGCCCATAGGGCATGCTAATATCTCCTGAATGTCGGGGGTGCCGGGTCCCGCATGCGCGCCACCACCAAGAATGTTGCCTAGTGGGAACGGGAATCTGTAAGGCTTGCTTGGCTTGAGCAACTTGAAAAGTGGGATGTTGAGTGCTTTGGCGGCCGAGTCAACAGCAGCAATGGAAAGCGCATACGCTACTGACCCGCCAATCATAGCATAGTTTTCTGTCGTGTCGATCGATCTTAATGCGTCAAATACTGCCTGCAGACTCTCTGCTTTCAAGCCAACAAACTTTTTTGAGTTTCCATTGAACGCTGCGAGTGCCTTTTCGGCCTTGTTGTCCGGGAAGCTTTGGGCCTCGAACTTGCCCACGGACGCGCCCGATGGCGCGCATGCCCTTCCCATGAATCTGTTGTCAGTTACAACATCAATTTCGACAGTCTTGTTTCCTCTGCTATTGAAAACTATTCTGCCGCGAACCGAGGTGATAGAAGGCATGAGTATGACCCGGCGCGAAGTTATTTATTATTTGTCAAGACTATTCTATTTCAGACTGGATCTCGGACATGCGCCTTCTGAGCGCTTCATAGTAAGGGATAATCTGATAGATCGTCTCGATGCTTGAAATGAACATTCTCCTGCAGCAGTAGCGCTTGATGTTGAGCGAGTCCATGACCTTTGCAGGGTCCTCGCCGGCCTTGACTCGATTTGAATATTCGGCATACTTGTCTGCGATAAGATTGCCACAGGTAAAACAACGAACCGGGATGAGCATCTGCTTCTGTCATTGTGCCTAGGCATTATAAAAACTATTACCGCCACGCAATATTCAAATTAGCGCGAGGCAGGCGTGTTAACGGGCGCGGGAGTCGCCCAGCTTGGTCAAAGGCGTAAGACTGAGGCTCTTATCCCTTAGGGGTTCGTGGGTTCAAATCCCACCTCCCGCACCTTTTCACGTCCTGGTACCTTTCAAGTACAATATCTCATTAGTTATGCAAGTGTAAAGTGTTGATGCCCTTTTTCACAGCGGGTCTTGTTGTCGGCGTGCCTTGCAAAAAAATTTCCCGGTTTGCGGCGGTTTTGCAGCCACTAGAGTGTCAGTGATAGTGGCAAAGCAACGACGTGTGGAACCTGCCTAGTCAAACTTCTTCAAGATTTGGTAATAGGGCGATGCCTTGTGGCGATCCACGCATTTGCCGCAAATCGACTTGTCGCCGTACTTATTGTGACAGGGACAGTTACAAATACTCTGAATCGACGCCAATCAGTGGGAAAGTGCTGTAGAAGTTATTTAAACGTACAAGGGCTCCACCAATTTCTTATTTCCGGCCGTCGCAATTTGTCTAATGGATTCACGCCTCAGGCAGATGGAAGGGAAGCAAAAGCTCTATTCGTTGCTAAAGGCCCAGAACGACGCCGAGATTAAAGGAAATAAGGTCGCTTATCAGGCTTGTGATGTACAACCGAAGGATCCCAATGTCAGACTTTTACGCGTTTGACAGGCGCTAGCCCCGCAGCGCCTGTAGCACTTCCTTGCTGTGGCCCGCAGGCTTGACCTTCCTGAAAATTTTGACAATCTTGCCTGACTTGTCCACAAGGAAGGTCGACCTGTTGATGCCCATGTACTCTCTGCCCATGAAACTCTTCATGCCATAGACGCCATACTTTTTGGATACATCGTTTTCAGCATCTGCGACAAGCGGATAGGGCATGCCCATTTTCTCGCGGAATTTCTGGTGCGACTCTTCGCCGTCCGGCGATATTCCTACTATCTCGATGCCTGCGTCCGTGAATTTCTTGTAGTCACGTGAAAATTCTGTAGCCTCCATGGTGCAACCGGATGTGAAATCCCTTGGATAAAAATAGATAACAACATTCTTTTTGCCACGTAATTCTGAGAGCTTTGTCGTCTTGCCATGCTTGTCCTTCATAATAAAGTCGGGCGCTGTATTGCCCTCTGCAAGTTCAACCTGTTTTTCATCCATAATGGGAAACCGGTCTAGCAGGAATAAAAAACTTATCCAAAGACAAACGTGTAGAACATGAAATTATCAGAGCGTGGTATTATCTCAATTGCGTGTCTCTCTGGCGGGCCTGTCTTGACTAAGTTATGCATGAATGGCCACTCGATGTCTGCTACGCTGGCGTTGTCATCATCGAGCCTTGCGTCTCTGCCAAGCTGCTCCTTTGTAAGGTGGTTGCCGTCAAGCTTGATCTCTATCTTACCAGGTTTGCCGTCAGATGTCCCCATTATGGCGTGCACCCGCTTGGCAACGTTGTAGTCCATTATCACAGCTGGGTTCTGCTCCTTGCCGCCGAGCGCGTACTGGACGCACTCGCGATGCCATATCCACCTGCCCCGCAAATACACAACATTGACATCATGAGAGCCCGGGTCAACTACGACGTTGGCGGCGTCGGGCTTGAGCTTCTGGTTGTTGCCAAATCGCTTGAGCCGAGAGTAGCCTACGCATATTTCCGGCGCAATCCCGTAAAAGTGCATGCCGTAAGTGTCAAAGATCTCGTCCTTGAGGCCTTCCTGATCTTTTTCTTCCCCAGGCTTTTTGCCAGCTTCTTCAAGCAGCTCGACAACAGCATCTTCAAAGTCCGCTAAGTCGCCGTAGCCAGCGTGCTCGTAGCGGACAAAGCCATTGTGATCAATAATAACATGCTTTGGCCAGTACATGTTTCCGTACTCTTCCCACGTCTTGTTGTTCGTGTCGAACGCGTTTGGAATGTCAACATTGTAGCGTTCAAGAGCCTTCCCGATGTTTGCGTGGTCGGTTGCGAAATGGTACTCGGCGGAATGCGCCTGAACCACCTGCAGACCGTACTTGCCGTATTTTTGCTGCAAGCGCCTCATAATGGGGATAGTGCGCAGGCAGAAAGCGCAGGTATATGTCCAGCAGTCAAGAACAACCACTTTGCCTTTCAAACCCTTGATTGAAAGGGGCGGCGAGTTTGCCCAGCCTGTGATGTCCTTGAACTCGGGTGCCGGAGTAGCCGGGATAACTTCCATTTCTGCATTTTGCAAGAGTGAATACAGGATATAACTGTTAGATTTTCATCAACTTGATGCCTGTATCATTATGCAATAAATTCCGCAAACTGCCGCAAAAATAACGGACGTAGTATTATCCGACAAATGTAGGAGCGGCCAGTCTGTAGACATATAAGAATCTACACGCTCTAGACAGTGATGCAAAAGTCAAATATCAAACAAGTAGTATCGGACCAGTCGATGCTGCAATACTTTGAAGGCAAGGTGGAGATAAAGAAAATGGTAACCGACGCGCTTACAAAGGAAGTGGAAACATTCCTCGTGACATTTATCGAAGGTGCAAGAACGAAATTGCATTACCACGAGACAGATCAGGTGCTTATCGCAACTGAGGGCAAGGGGATCGTCGTGCTGCAGACTAGTGTCAGAATGGACGGGGACACTGCTGCGACTGTCCGGTTGGATGAAGTACATAACCTTGACGAAGGGGACTTTGTATGCGTGCCTGCGTGGAAATGGCATTGGCACGGGGCAGTCAAGGAAAGCAGCTTTTCGCACTACCAGATCAAAAAGCCGGGCAAGACTGTCTGGCTGGAACAATAAAAAGATACAGATATACACATAATTATAGTAATTGAAGCATGAACTTGATGTCCAATGACGGGCACGTAATCGACAGCCTGAGGTCATTGATTTCTTCTTCCACGCGCACAAGGTACGTCGAGGCGCGCTATCAGGCAAGGCTAACCACCGAAGTTAATTTTGTCAACGGCGAGCTTGAGAGAATAAGGATCGTGGAGAACGCAGGCTGCGGCATAAGGGTTCTGGTGGACGGATGCTGGGGGTTTAGCAGCACAAACAACATGTCTTTGCTCAAGGAGTCCCTTAGCCACGCAATTTCAGCAGCGCACGTCCTTGCCCAAAGGAAAAAGAACAAGGTAAAAGGATTGGCCGAATCAAGAATGGCTACTGGCACTTTTTACACTTCTAGCGACTGCAACCTGTCAGACATTGACATTGAGCAGAAGGTGCAAGTTGCAAGGGAGGGTGAAAAGGCTGCGCGGAGTAACAGGGCGGTCAAGGCGGCCTCGTGTGGCTACCGCGAAACACTCGACTACAAAGCGATTGTTAGCAGCGACGGCGCGGACGTTGAGATTTTCGATTCAAAACCTGAGTTCAGCGTGACAGCGATAGCAAAAAGGGGAAGCCAGAGCGCGACTGCCCACGAAGGAATAGGCGTCACAGGCGGCTGGAACGATCTATTCAAAAAGAGCCACCTGGAGTACGCGCTTACCGCATCTGAACGGGCTGCGAGGTTGCTTGATGCAAAGCATGTGAGCGGCAGCAAATCGACCATAATCTTGGATCCGGCGATGGTGGGGCTCCTCTCACACGAGGCAATTGGCCACGCCGTAGAAGCCGATTTCGTGCTATCCGGCTCTGTGGTGAAGGACAAGATTGGCGAGCAGGTTGCAAACGAGCTTGTCACGCTGGTTGACAGTGGGAGGTCGGAAATTGCGAACAACGCAGGAGGCACGATAATCGTGGATGACGAGGGTGTAGCCGCAGGGCGGACAGCTATTATTGAAAAAGGGATTCTAAAGTCGTTCCTGCACAACCGCGAGTCTGCGATGGTATTTGGCATTGAATCAACAGGCAATGCACGCGCTTTTCAATATGACGACGAGCCTCTCATCAGGATGCGCAACACTTTCATCGAACCGGGCACGGACAAACTTGAAGACATGATAAAAGAGACAAAGCACGGCTACGTCGTCAAGGGGGCAAGGAACGGCCAAGCCGACGCCAACGGTGAGTTCATGTTCGGTGCAGAAGAAGTCCATTTGATACAGAATGGCGAGGTGAAGGAGCTGATGAAAGGAGCGAGTATCTCTGGGAATGCGTTTGAGGTACTGCGTTCAGTGGACTTGGTGGGAGATGAGTTCCAGTACGACATTGGCACCGGCTACTGCGGCAAATACCAGCCAGCCAAAGTGGATGGCGGCGGTCCGTACATTCGGTGTACTGCAGTAATTGGAGGTCTTCAGTGATTGCAGGATCTTTTGCACTACGCGATCAGAGAGGCCGAGGCTCTTGGTGCAAGTGACGCCGAGGCCTGCGCTGCGGCCAGCAGCGAATGCGAGGTTTTTATAGAAAACAACGACGTCAAGCAGGCAAAATCGCAAACGACAAGCTCGGTGGGCATCCGCGTCCTTCTTGGCGGCTCTGCCGGCTTTTACTCTGTCAATAGCCTGACAAGAAGCAAGATAAAGGACGCTGTATCAATGGCGATAAAAATTGCTCGCGTGAGTCCAAAGGACAAGCACAGCGCCCTTCCAGGCAAATCGAAGGCAAGTTTGCTGCAAGGCATCTACGACAAAAAAGCAGCGTCGTTTGATGCATCGGATGCTGCGCGGTTGGCAGCAGAAATGCTTGGAATTGCGAATTCATACGACAAGAGGGTGAGCGTCGACAGCGGTAACTTTAACGCAGACGTATTGACACACGCGCTTGCAAACTCTAACGGTATTGATCTTTCAGAAAGGGCAAGTATTTTTTCATGGTCGATAATGGGCATGGCAATTGAAAATAGTGATATTTCTAGCTTTGACTTCCAGCTTGGAGGATCGCACTTTGTCAATGACATTGACGTCCGGGCCGCTTCCACCGAGTTTGCAAGGACCGTTATTAACTCGCTTGGACCACGCAGGATAGAGAGCTTCGAGGGGGAAATGCTCCTCACACCGGCGGCTGCAAACGAAATGATGATAGAAGTGATCTCCCATTCCATTAATTCTGACGCCGTCCAGAAAAAGTCAAGTCACTTTGCCGGAAAAATAGGTAAGCAAGTTGCATCAGATCTGCTGACCGTAGATGACGATGCAACCAATGTAGAGGGTCTGGGCGCGTCGAGCTTTGACAGGGAAGGGGTGCCTCATCGAAGAAACATCGTAATAGAAAAGGGTGTTCTCAAAAAATTCCTATACAACACGTATACTGCAAGAAAGGACGGTGTTCGGAGCACAGGCAACGCAAGCGGCTCCACAAGCTCGCCGCCCTCTGTGTCGACGACAAACTTTGTTGTCAGGCCTGGCGGATCAAGCCTAGACACTCTCATTTCTGAAGTGAAAAAAGGCATTATTATCAGCAGGTTTTCCGGCAACGTCAACCCTGTGAACGGTGACTTTTCTGGCGTTGTCAAGGGAGGTAGGCTTGTTAAAAATGGAACGATACTGCACGCAGTCAAGGAAGTCATGGTGGCCGGCAATGTCTTTGAAGCGCTGCGTCGCCTCAACGGGCTATCAAAGGAACGAAAAATCATTTATGACTCGATACTACCGTACATGCGGTTTGATGGCATCTCATTCACGGCGGGCTGATGACTAGAATGGAAGAAAAATGCGACATTGCGATTGTCGGGGGCGGGCCGGCAGGGCTATCTGCGGCGTATTCCGCTGCTAAGGCTGGCGCAAAGGTGGTCGTGTTTGAAAAGGACGAAGCCATTGCTCACAGCGTCAGGACAAGTGGCGTTACCTGGATTTCTGAAATGGAAAGACTTGGCATACCGGCGAGTTACTACAATCCTGTGCAAAACTACCGCTTTGTGTCGCCTTCGAACGATGTCCTGATCTCTGGAAGCAGCCCCAAATCCTGTGTGCTTGACGTGAGAGGCACGTACCAATATCTGGCATTTCTGGCAGCAGGGGCCGGCGCGCAGATTATGGTCAAAAGCAATGTCATCAATATCGTAGAACAAGACGCCAGGATCGCGGGCATCAAAGCAAGCACTCCAAGGGGCGACCTGACAATGCGTTCAACACTTGTTATAGACGCAAGTGGCTTTAGCGCTTCTGTCGCGCGCAAGGCAGGCGCGGCAGGTGAATGGAAGCGCTATGGGGTTGGCGCCGAGTACGAGTGTTACTGCGATCAAGTCGACAGCGCAACTTGGGTCCTGATGGTCGGCCAGCAATACTCTGAAGCCGGCTACGCCTGGATATTCCCTCTGTCAAAAAATAGGGTGAGGATAGGCGTCGGGATCGGCAGGCCGGAGTCCAGCGCCGAACCGCTAGAAAAATTGCATAAGATTCTGGAAAAAAAGTTAAAGCCGCTTGACGCTCTTGGAAAAATACAACCAGTAGAGCTGCATTATGGGTTCATACCAAATGAAGGGGTTCGGCAGAGCAGCATCGCGGACGGACTTATGTTGGTGGGCGACTCGGCCGGCCAGTCAAATCCTCTGGTGCTTGAAGGGATACGATATGCAATCGAATTTGGCAGACTCGCTGGAGAAGTGGGAGCAAAGTCGCTCTCGCGCGACGCGAGCAAGGAATCTTTGATGGAATATGAACAAACGTGGAAGACAAAGGTCGAGTCAAAGATCCATTCTGCCCTCAAGGTGCAAACGCGCTGGCTTGGCCTAACTGACGATGAATGGGACAAAGAGATAGAAATTCTCCGGGACATGACGGTCGACGAATTTTTGGACTTTATCAAGGCCGACTTTACAGCAAGCAAGATGATGAAGCTTGCGCTGCGCCACCCAAAACTGGCGGCGCGGCAGCTGTTTAATATGATCCTGAAGACCTAAATTACGAGAATTGCAATCTACTCGTTAGGTTTTTATATCTTGGAAAAACAGCAAGTCTTGCCTTGGCTGGAGAAACCGCCGCGGACTTTACTCCGATTCTATACATGCTCGGTTTCGGCCTGTTGGCTTCGGTACCTGTTTTGATATTGTCAAGGCTCATCTCGCCAAGACGCCGGTACAACCCGGTCAAGTTTCTTCCGATGGAGTGCGGCCAGATGCCCACGGGAGAAGGCAGATCGCATTTTATGATGCAGTATTATGCTTACATCCTCATGTTTGTCGTCTTCGACGTGATGTCTATTTTCCTCTACGCGTGGGGAACCGCGCTTTTCAGCATCCCCCGGGCTGCGACGCTTCCAATCATCGGCTTTCTTGGGATAATGTTTGCCGCGATGGGATACGCACTTTACCTTGCAGGGAGGAAAGGCATTTGGTGATTTTGCTAACAAGTATTAAATATCTATCCTGCGGAGAAAACAACGAGGAGGACCGGCATTGAAGAAAGAACTCGTCAGCCCAACCACCTTTAACGTGATGGTGAGCAAGCTTAGCGACATTCTGGTGAAAGCACTGGATGCGCCGCTTGGCTATGCCATAAACTGGGGCAGAATCTGGTCACTCTGGCCTGTGCATCTTGAAACTGCATGCTGCAGCGTCGAGTTTGGAGCGGCTTCGGGACCAAGGTACGATGTTGAAAGGTTCGGCATTATCGAAGCGTTTGGCTCCCTACGCCAGTGCGACCTTATCGTGGTGCAAGGTACAGTGACAAGAAAGATGGCCCCAAGGTTGAGAATGGTCTATGACCAGATGCCGGAGCCAAAGTACGTAATAGCAATGGGTGCTTGCGCCATCACTGGCGGACTCTACATCGACTCGTACAATGTGCTTCCGGGCGTCGATGGAATCCTACCAGTAGATGTATACGTGCCTGGCTGTCCTCCAAGACCTGAGACACTGATCCAAGGGACGATGTTGTTACAGGAAAAGATCAAAAGGTCAAAGATAAAGTAGCATGAGCACCAACAATGACGAGCCAAAAAAACTGGCCGCCAGCTCACAAAAGCCTTCTACCCCGAATCCACCGGTACCAGCCGCACCTAAGCCAGCTGCCGGAGCGCCGCCTCCAAAGAAGGAGCCTGAAGCCCCGCCGTTTGAGAAGGGGCTCGTGGAGGAGATAAAGAAAAAGTTTGGAGAATCGATAAAAGTAGTTTTCATAAAGCCGCTAAGGATAAAGATACAGGTAGAGCCGCGCGACATCGTCGAAGTCGCAACATTTTTGCGCGATAGTATGGGGTTTGACCACGCCGAGTCCGCCGGCGGCACAGATTACCCAAAGGATAACCAGATCGAAGTCATTTACCACCTTGGCTCGTACACGCGTGAAGACCTTGGCGCACACATCCTGTCGCTTACTGCCAGAACAAGCAGAGACGATGCCCGGCTCCCAACGTTAATTAACGTCTACAAAAGTGTGGAATACCACGAGAGGGAGACATTTGAGATGCTGGGCGTTTATTTCGAGGGTCACCCGAGGAACGAGAGGTTCCTGCTGCCTGAAGACTGGGCAGACATTCCGCCGCTCAGAAAAGATTTCAAGATAAAGGGTAGATAGTATGACGAGCCTAGAAGACAAGTTTGAAGAATCAAAAAAACTGGGTCTGCAGATAGTAAGAGAGTCTGAAGAGGACCGGCTGATGACGCTTAGCGTTGGTCCACAGCACCCAGGCTCCGGACACTTTCGATTTACGATCAAGGTAGATGGCGACTACATCGTCTACTGCGACCCTGACCCCGGTTACGTCCACCGAGGTGAGGAAAAGATGTGCGAATACCGAAACGTAATTCAGAACATTCCACACCTTGAGAGACCTGTAATCCACGATTCTTCAAACATCACCTATTCTTACAGCCTTGCAATTGAAGAGCTCGTGGGAATCGAAGTTCCCCGGCGCGGCCAGTACATAAGGGCGCTTGCGTCCGAGCTTAACCGCCAAGTCTACACGTTGTACTGGCTTGCAATCTACGGCATTTTCCTTGGGCATTCCACGATGTTCATGTGGCCCACCGGCGACAGAGAGCTCTTTATAGACCTGCTAGAGGCGCTCACAGGCGCAAGAGTGACTCACGCTTTCAACATTCCCGGCGGCGTCAGAAACGACATACCAGATGGTTTTAAGGACCGGTGCATCAGACAGATGAGATATTTCCAGAAGCGCCTTAAAGAATATGAAGATATTTTCTATAACATGCCCCTATTCCGACAGAGAACGGAAGGCGTTGCCGTGTTGTCAAGAGAAGACGCTGTAAAGCTAGGAGTTGCAGGCTCTGTCTTGCGCGCTTCAGGCATACCCTACGACATTCGTAAGGTCGAGCCGTATGACATCTACAACGAGATCGACTTTAAAGTTCAATACATGA
>CBQWHN010000016.1:0-13157 GCA_967728685.1 uncultured Nitrososphaera sp. | reverse complement strand
AGTTACTTTTCTCTTCCAGTGTCCGGGATGATGAGGCCACCGATCTGGCTATATGTCCTTAGGAACTGCAGTCCCTTGGAAGTAGTCTTGTAAGTCTGCGTTCCCTTCTGAAATTCAAGCAGGCCGTTCTCTACCAGAACTGAAAGATATTCCTTCAGCTGCGCGTATGAAAGGTATGCCTTGTACATTATCTTGGTCTTTGTCGCGCCACCGTTCGCAGCTTCCAGTATTTGCGAGACAATGTCAGTTCTGCTTCTATATTTCATGTTTATCACTAAGAGAATAACCATTATAAAAATTGCAAGCATAGATCTTATATAATATTGTTCTATACAAACGATTTTATCAGAACTGGGGCGCCACTAGCTTATTGAACAGCATCAACTTTGTCGTACTGGGCGACTCTAGCATCGCCGCACAGCTCGGGAAAAAGGGGACTGCGACAGACATTATAATCCATGATCGCAAGACCGCGGACACGGTCTACACCTGGACCGCACCAGCCACATTTCCAGACAAGATACAGTCGCTCATGCAAGCGGTCAACATCGCCGAGTATGCGATACTGAACGTTGCCAAGCTAGACAAATTCCTTGGCGAGCAGATAATGGCGCTTGACTCTGTAAGCCTTACGGAAGGGTTCGTGCTCCACTCATACGAAGTTGACAAGCAAAAACTGAAAACGCTTCTGAAATCGACGTCGCTTTCGAATTACCAATTCGTAGATTCTGTCGACGAGCTAAAGCAGGAAATGGCCAAGCTCAAACCCAAAAGCGCTGCAGGGCCTCCAATAATCCCGGTCGACCATGCCTTTGACGTAAAAGGAGTCGGGACGGTCGCGCTCGGGGTGGTAAAACAGGGCACAGTCAAAGTCTACGACGAGCTCGCCCTACTACCGGGCAAAAAAAACATTCTTGTCAAGTCCATTCAGATGCATGACGAATCTGTTGAAAGCTCTTCGAGCCCTGCAAGGGTTGGGCTTGCGATCAAGGGGAGTGGAGCTGACGACCTTTCGAGGGGCGACGTGATATGCGCAGCCGACGCGGTCAAGGTCTCATCAGGTACAATTTCAGTCAAGTTTGCAATGAGCCCGTTCTTCAAGGGAGACCTTTCGGAGAACCACACGTACATGATCTCAGTCGGTATGCAGGTCAAGGCTGCGAAGGTAAAGTCTGAAGGAGAGATTTTGCATGTTTCGCCGGAAAAGCCAATTGTCTATCGGCAGGGGCAGACGCTTGTGCTCTTGAAGCCGGATAGCCAGCTGACAAGGATAGCGGGTAAAGGGTCGATGCAATAACTTGCCAGCTGCTCGCAGGATCCATTCGGAGAAGAAGGGGTTCAGGGTGCTTGGGATAGCGGAAAGTTTCAAGAAATCCTGCAAAAAATCAACACTTGCAGGCGTCGTCATGCGGCGCGATCTGATAATAGATGGCATGACCTTTGGCAGCGCTTCGATAGAAGGTGATGACGCTACTGAAAGCATAATTTCTATTCACAAATCTCTTGCAAGGGACGACGTCAACTGCATACTGCTCGACGGCCTCGTGATCAGCATGTACAACATCATCAACGGCGAAAAAGTCGCAGGCGCGACCGCGCTCCCTGTCGTCGCAATAACGTTTGAAGATTCGAACGGGCTTGAGGGGAGCATCAAGAATCACTTTGACGACTGGCAGCACAAGGTGGAACAATACCAAAAGTTGGGTAAGCGCGAACGAATCACTCTGAAAACTGGCAAGAATCTTTTCATCCGCTACTGGGGTTTGAGCCAAGAGAAAGTTGTTGCAATTTTGAACTCATTCACGCTACAAGGCTCAGTCCCGGAACCTATCAGGGTGGCCAAGCTGGCAGCGCGGTCACATGCTAATGCTTTAAATTAGAACTTGGAAAAGGGATAACTGCGGTGGGGTGGCAGAGCGGCCATGCGTTCGCCTGCAGATCGTATGTCAACAGTCAGCGGATTTATAGGGGTTCGAATCCCCTCCCCACCTCCAAACTCGTCGGCAAACACATATTCGCGTTAAGCACTGCCATCAAACCATGCCTAGGTTTCGCCACACATTCATAGTGAAAGAAGACATTAACAAAGTCTGGGAGTTTTACACCGATGTCGGGCACCTGCAAGTTATTTCGCCGCCACATATGCGGCTAAGGCTCGTCAAGTCGACCCACCAAAAGCTTGTACAGGGTTCTGAAGTGTGGCTGACCGGCATACTGCTCACGAGAAGCAACTGGCATTCAGAGATCACATCTCTCGCGCCGTACGAATATGTCGACGAAATGCTTAGCGGCAGGTTCCGTTTGTGGAAGCATGTCCACTCCTTCAGCGAAATCGGTGACAACACAACTGAAGTGATAGATGACATAGTGTTCGAGCTCCACTACGGCCTGCTTGGGAGGATGTTTGAAAGATATGTCTATTCTCAGCTGGAAAAGATCTTTGCCTACCGGAAACAGGCCACGATAAAGGCGTTAGAAAACTAGATCACGTTGACCGATTTGGCCAGTTGATGAGCTGATTTCTTGTCCAACTTCACCTTACTGAGGATCGTGTATCTGTCGGGACGGAGCGACTGCGCAGTTGTCAGGGCGTTCACCACGTGCTCCTCTGTAAGACCGATCCGCTTCGCATTGGTGGGCGCGCCAACATTTTCCAGAGTCTCAGCAATCTTTTCCCAGTCAAGCCCGTGCAGTTTTGCCATCATTATCGTGCCAAGACCGACGCGCTCGCCATGCAGTCCGTAGCTTGGCCCTGCCACGTATTCGACGGCGTGGCTAAATAGGTGCTCCGCCCCGGAGCATGGTCTGCTGCTCCCCGCGATGCACGCAGCAACACCAGCGCTTATCAATGCCTCGACAATAATGCGTATTCCGAACTGACTCTTGCCTTTCAATCTCTCAGATTCGTCAAGGATTATCTTAGCACTCATGTATGCAAGGTTGGCCGCGTAGCCACCAAAGTATTCACCCTTTTCGTCCCGTGCAAGCTCCCAATCCTTGACTGCAGTTATCTTGGCAACCAGGTCGCCACAACCTCCCGCGAGCAGCCGGGAAGGGGCCTGGGACATGAGGTGTGTGTCTGCGATCACACCGATTGGCGTGTTTGCCTTAATGGAATGGGGTTTGTCGGTTCCCCTGACAGAAACAAAGGGGCTTGATATGCCATCATGGGACGCCGATGTGGGCACACTCAAAAATGGTCTGCCTATCTTGAAGGCAGTCATTTTTGCAACATCGACTGACCGGCCGCCGCCAAATCCTATTACAAAATCAGGTAGTCTGTCAGCGATCTTGTTCTGCAGCTTGACGACAGTGTCCATGGATGCGTCGCTTACTACATGCCAAGAGCTCTTCAGAGACGCTTTTTCAAGTGATGAGTCACATTCGTTGCCGGCTTTCGCTTTAACAACCGGGCCAGTTATGACTAGTACCTTTGCAGCGCCTGCGTCAAGCGATCTCACAAGCATGCCGACTTCCGAAACTACGCCTCCGCCTATGAGTATCTTTCTTGGTAACTCCATAAGGTGAGTAGGCGGAGAATTCAATTGAAAAGACCTGAGCAGGGCAAATAATAAAGCTTGTTCGGCTATTCCTTGGTCTCTTCCTCTTCAGTCTCCGATTCCATGTCGCCATCGGGCTCTGCCGCAGGCACTTCTTCCGCCTTGCCAGCTGCAACCTGACCAGCCACTTCGGCAGTTGCGTAGCCGCGGCCCACCTTTGTTATCTTGATTTTGACGCTGTCTCCTATCTTTGTGCCAGCGATAAAAATCACCAGACCCTGCACTCTTGCGACTCCGCTGTCACCCCTCTTGCTCATCGACTCGATCTTGACATCGTACTCTTCTCCCACCCGTACAGGTGATGGCCTAAATGGCCTTGGACCGCCGAACCTATTTCCACCGAACCTTCTGCCACCGCCACCGCTGTAGCCGCCGTCGCTGCCTCCGTAACTTGAACTGTCTTCCAAATTGGATCGCTCCGTAATATAAAAACAGGTAAGTATTTCAACTTTATTTTCCCTCGGGCGCTCAGGCCAAATATTTAATACAGGCATTAAGTGAAGGAAGGTCATAATCTGTGCTTGCGCCGTTAGTTTGATAGCCATTTAGGGATTGCATTCATGCAGCGTAAATCGCCTTACGAAGAGTCTACAAGCCAAAATATTATGGCAGTGATACTGCAGAGTCTCCCGCAGGAATCGGGCCTGACGAAAATAGAGTACGAAGGTCCGCGTATCGCGCTCTACTCAAAGAACCCGAGCTATCTGATGCAGAACAACCAGCTTATCTCAAATATGGTCAACACTATAAAAAAGAGGATCGTTATACGCACGGACGAGTCTATAAGGCGGCATCAGGACGAGTCTGCCCGAATAATTGCAGATACAATACCAAAGGAAGTTGGAGTCGCCTGCACTTTCTTTGACGCCGTGCTCGGTGAGGCCGTTCTGTTTGTGAAAAAACCGTGGATGCTCGCACAGGTGGGCGAGGATTTCGACAATATAGAGCTTGCTGAAAAGACCGGCTGGAAAGTGCGGGTCAGAAAGGCGCCGAAGGACATAGCTCCTATTGAAGCTCTCTACAAGATTCTGGGCGAAACTGTGAGTGAACGCATCAAGTTCTACCGCGAAGTGGGGGACAAGATATTTCGCGACAAGCTAAGCGAATCTGCGGAGGCCAGCCTTATGACGCTTGGAGGATTTGCAGAAGTTGGCAGATCTTGCATGCTTCTCACTACTCCAGAGAGCAAGGTTCTGCTTGACTGTGGTCTGAACCCTTCTGCCAAGGACTCGCTCTCTCTGATGCCTCGCTTTGATGTTGCAGGCATAGGGATGGAAGAGATTGATGCAGTATTGCTGAGCCATGCACATATGGATCACGCGGGCTTTTTGCCCGCGCTTTACAAGTATGGCTATAGGGGCCCAGTTTACTGCACCGAGCCGACGCTCTTACTGATGAGCATGCTGCAAAGAGACTATGTAAAGTGCTCCGGGGATCTGGCGCTCTATTCACAACAGGACATCGACAGCGCGGTGACGCACACTATAACGCTGACGCATGGGATAGTGACAGACATTTCGCCTGACGTTAAGCTGGTCCTTTCAAATTCAGGCCACATCCTGGGCTCGACTTCGGTCCACCTGCATATCGGAAACGGCGATCACAACCTTGTTTATACCGGCGACATGAAGTTTGGCAGGACTCTTGCTCTTGAAAATGCATCTTGGAACTTTCCGCGCGTTGAAACAATGATAATTGAGAGCACATATGGCGGAAAGGAAGACATCATATGCCCAAGGGAAGAAGCCGAAGCCCGCCTTGCTAGTTCAATAAGTAAGACCATTTCGGCAGGGGGACACGTACTTTTGCCGGTGCCAGTGGTGGGCATTTCGCAGGAGATCATTCTTGTGCTTGACAGGTTCATGAAGGGAGTGCAGGCTAGGGTGCTCGTTGAAAAATCCATTTCGAAAGCAACAGCCATCTATGAGGCATACCCAGAGTTCCTCTCAAAAGAGATGCGTCAGCGTGTAATGGAGTCAGAGGAAAGCCAGTTTGGTCCGCAGTTTTCCATAATAGAATCTGAATTGCTCAAGAGTGACGAGCCTGCAGTGATACTTGCTCCATCATCGATGCTTGTAGGAGGGCCTTCGGTTGATTACCTGAAGCAAATAGCCGGCGATCCGCGCAACAGGCTAATCATGCTATCGTACCAGGCAGTTGAAACACCGGGCAGAGCCATTCAGGACGGCGCCCGCCAAGCGACTATCGGGGGCGATACAATAAACTTGCAGTGCCTAGTCGAAAGGATAGATGGCTTTGCCAGTCACAGTGACTATAATCAGACGATGGAATACGTCAAGAGGCTCAGGCCAAAGCTCAGGCGAGTTCTTGTCAACCACGGTGAGCGGCAAAAGGCACAAAACCTAGCAAGCTCCATAAATAAGTTCTTCAAAATACAGACCCAGCACCCGCTTGTGCAAGAAGCGATAAAGTTACTTTAGGTCGTATGCTCCACGCCAAATCTTGACGCCAAGTGGTGTGATGACAATGCGCTCTTCGCCTAGCCTTGCAATGTCGCCGCCTACGGACTGCGCGTACGAATATAGGTCTTCAACAACCTTGCGCAATTCTTCAACATCCTTTTGCGCCAGCGGTGTGACTCTAAGGATCAGAATCATATGCTTCTTGATATCTTCTTTTATCGCAGTGATGTCACTAATATCGCGCAGCGTAAGCGCCTTCAAATAAACAGGTGTTTTTTGTGCTTGCATCTGTCTGAATTGAATTGAGGTTGTTATGCGTTGTCAATAGTCGTGATGGTCAAATCTCATTCACTGAATAGTTGATTTTAGCTGGATGATAGTAAATATGGGATTTTGTACCGTTGGACGCTATATTCGCATGACGTCAGCAACGGAACTGTCAGCTGGCAACGTAATTACCTCTGTTTCGCTGCCGTCGATAGTTACCCTAACCTTGGACTCAGCGTCCTTTGGGGCGTCAGAGTACCGTAGTGCGATGGCAGCGCATGTTATCACCATGGCATCGTCATGCTTTCCGCGGAGTATGCACGTCGGGCCGACGTGATCCTTGGCTTCTATCATAATATCACCTTCGGTGACAAGCGCCTTTATCATTTCGTTTTCATCCTCATTTCTGCCAACTACTAGCTTGGCGTCAGGCGTCAGTCGGAAGTGCCTGCCAACCTTTAAGAGCTCGATGTCGTTAAGCGACGGGATGTCGTTGAAGCGTTCCATGATGTCTTCAACGCGTTTTGAAAACGCGGGATCAGTCAACAGGCATCCGCCAGCAGCGTTAGGAGGCTCGACCATGCCAAAGTGCTTTGCCATCACTAGTTGGCCTTTCCTAGACCTGCCTTTGATACCTCCCATGTTCTCGCGTTTTATCAATCCTGATTTTTCAGCGTCTGTAGGCGGCAAGTTCTTTGCAGACAGCGGACGTAGTACTTTGCCTTCCATACCAGTTTCATTTTCAATAATCTGGAGCGCACGGCTATTCTGGCTCATTGGTCGCTGGAACAGAACTTCGCCAGTAATGACAAGATCTGCGCCTATCTTTTCCATGTGTTCTTTTGCAGCATTATACATCATTGCCCTGCAGTCAATGCAGGGGTTCATACCAGAGCCGTAGCCGTACTTTGGTTTCTTTAGCATGCGAAGATACTCTTCGCCAAAATACACCGTCTTTAACTTTATGCCTAATTCGTCGGCCACTTCCTTGACGCGGTGGCCGCAGCCCTTGCCGCAGTCAAAGTCGCAAAAGGGCGTCTTTATCGCAACAGCCTCTATTTCGACGCCTTGCTCCAGCATCATTCTCACAGCAAGGCTGCTGTCGAGGCCACCAGACAGCAAAGCAACTGCCTTTGGCTTTTTTTCGTCAACGGATTTATCAACGTTAAGCTGCGACATTGCTAGCATTTGCAGGCACTTGGCTATAAAAATGATATGTGCCCCGCCTCTGACTCACACGCTGTCACTGGTTAGCCATAAGCTGTTTCCTCTGCGCGCTCTATAAACGGGGTACCTTGTGTATCATGTCATGCTATTTGTCTTTTATGATGCCTGACAAGTCCATCTCAAATGCAGCGACAGGTACCCTCAGCTTAAAATTCTCGAGCGCAAGTGGGGTAACTTCGCCTATCGTGCCCACCAACATGCCATCAATGACAATTTCAGCAGATCTACCTTCCATGAACATCTTGCTTTGCTCCGGCTTTGTAATGGCGTCCTTGCCAAAGCACGACTTCATCAGGGCTTGCATTACAGACCTTATTTCGGTGTAGCCTGCATCAGCATGGGCTACAACGGCGCCCACATTCCAGCTCTCCGTTATGGCTACATTCTTGTGGAAGGTCTTGCCTATCTCGAACAGCCGCTGTGGGTATTCTTCGTGCACATTGCGCGAGAGCGATTGGAGGAGCGCCGGTACAAGCGAGTCGCGCAGGATTTCGTGCTCGATGCTTTTAGAGCCGTCGACTGACAGGGCGTCCTTGCCGGTAATACCGAACACGTCGTACTGAACTTCCTTGCTTGTCAGCGAGGAGCTGAGTGACTCGATCATGCCAAGCCCTATCAGGGCTTCTCTTATCGCGAAGAAATAAGTGGAAAGCAAATTTTTCTGACCTGCTGTTGGCGAAGCCGGGAATGTTGGCTCTAAGTTGAACACGCCGTAGCCTATCGCCACTTCCTCTGCAATGTCTATTGCGTGCCTGATGTCTGTGCGGTAGCGCGGTACGGTGCAGATAATTTTCTTGCCCCTTGCCCTTGCATCAAGCCTGCACTTCTTCAGATACTTGACCGCCTGATTGGAGTTAAGCGTCAGGCCTAGGATGCTATTGACGTAGTCAATGTCAGCTGAAATTGCCTTTGGCTTCATCTGGGGTGTTTCCACCTTTTTGCCCGAGTCTACAGTTACCGTCCTTATCTGAAAGCCCGCGTCGTAGAGCGTGACCGCAATAATTGCAAGCGCGTCTTCGGCGGCCTTTTGGTCGGTCGCGGTGACTTCGACAAAGAGGTTGCTGCAGTTTTCGTCCAGCTTTGTCGCGTTGCCGTTGATTATCGGTGGAAATGAAAGCGTTGTGCCAGCGCTGTCGACAATGACTGGATACCTGTCAAGCTCATCCAATATATGGCCGTACTGTTTTCCTGTTTCTGATTCCTTCAGGATTCGATGTATTGATTGGCTCGAAGATTCGCCAAGCGGCTCAAATGAATAGTCGCCACTCGTCGTCTTGTATGTTACTGGAAATTTGATGGCGTCAAGGTTGTGGATACCGATAGACGCTTTCTTGCGCTTCCTGCCCACACCATTGTGGAGGTCCTCCTGCATTGCGATCAGCTGCTTGATCGTCTCGTCGTCCAACCTACCGTTCCTTGCCACAAGCGCCACGATGCAGGGTCTTATGCTCTTGACCGCCGGATCTACCTCTATTTCCAGCCCACTTTTTCCAGCTATCTTGAATTTGGGCACGCCAATCTCGATTCCCAGCAGTCCGCGCAGAGCCCTTGCTATGCCATAGTCTGACGAAAAATCCGGTCTGTTCGGATTGTATTCTACCCTAATGACATTGTTGTCAATGCCTTCGATGTCAAGCGCGGCAAATGGTAGCATGTCCAGCGCCTTGCTCACCCTTACGCCGGGTACGAACTTTTTCAGCCGCTCGACAGTCATGTCTACAACTGGCATCTTGGCATACTCCTGAGCCATGCGAGCCTGTTCCAGTACAGCTCACGAACATCGTTCAAGCTGAATCTAAGCATGGCAATCCTCTCAAGGCCGCCTCCCCACGCAAGTACACGATTCTTGATGCCAAGCGGCTCCGTTACTTCAGGCCGGAAAATTCCCATACCAAACAGCTCGACCCACTTTTCCAGTTTTTCGTTGTAGATCATGCTCTGAAGCGATGGCTCTGTGTATGGAAAGAACGTGGGCCAGAACTTGACCTTCTTGATGCCCATTTTCGCGTAGAATTCCTTTTGCAGGCCCATCAGGTCGCGCAATGATGCAAGTGGCGCTGTGGCGACACCTTCGACCTGATGGAATTCTATAAGGTGCTTGTACGATACTTTTTCGTTCCTGAAAACCCTCCCCACTGAAAAGTACCGGCCAACTTCAGGTTTAATCGTTGCAAGGTGTTGTAATGTTACCGGCGTAGTATGAGTGCGAAGGACGATGCGCTCGGCTTCCTTAATATCCCATTTGCTGCTCCACCCTTTTTTGTGCACCTCTGCAACCTTTCTTTTCTGCTCGTTGGTCGCTGGTATCTGCTGCCTCTGACCTGAAATGTAGAACGTGTCCTGCATTTCCCTTGCAGGGTGGTCCTGCGGCGTAAACAACGCGTCAAAGTTCCAGAATCCGGACTGCACCACCGGCCCATCTATTTCGTCAAAGCCAAGTCCAACGAAGATCTCCTTGACCTCTTCGATGATGTCAATCAAAGGATGTCGCCTTCCAGGATAGACCGCAGGCGCTGGCGCCTCGACATCTAGCGCACTGAATTCGACTTCTTTCCATTTTCCTGAAGTAATGAGTTCGCTTGTTAGCTTTCGCTCCTTTGACTTTTCCCTTTCAATCATAGGAAGAAGCGTCTTGCCAATTTCTGATATTGAAATTTGCGGATATTTGACTTCCTTTATAACTAGGTATTCCGGTCGTTTTTTCAGATTATCAATGACTTTCTTGTATTGCTCTGACAGATTTGTACCATCTAAACCAATATCGGTAATTCTTGTTAAGAAAATCTCCTCCGGTGATTGTGCATCTGCCAAAGGAGTGGCAACCATCTTTCCTTCTGTCAGTTGAATCCAATGATTGCGCCTTGCGCCTGATATAGCTGCATTGACCTCATCATTATCAAGCATTCCGCTGGCTAGTATTTCTGCCATCGTACTGTTACCTTCTTTTATTGCCTTGACAAGCCTTCTTTCAGGTAAACCAAATTTGGCAGCCTTGTGACCTAAAGGACCTAGACGAATAGTAGATGTTGATGTTTCACTGACTGAGACAAGGTTCTTAAACTTGAGCCATTCAATCCCACGCCGCGTTTGATCTATGGAAAGGGAAGCTCTTTCTGCTAGGTGGTCTGCTGTAATAGATGTTCCATCAGACGGCAATGCCTTGAGCAATGACTTCTCAATTGGATGAAGCGTTTCAGCGTTACTACTACTATCATTGCTCATTTGTCAAAGTTGTGACAGTGGAAGACTTTTTAAACGTTTAACGTCAAGTTGCTGCAAGGATGGATCAGGCTGAAAGCAGCGATCAAAAAGACAACTTCAAGGTCACGCCTTGGGAAGTCGAAGGGGAAGTTGACTATGACAAGCTGATCGAAAAGTTTGGCACGCAGCCGATAACACCAGAAATTTTGCAGAGGGTCAAGAGCATGACAGGTGAGGTCCATCCTATGCTGAAACTGCGCTACTTCTTTTCTCACCGCGACTTTGACTGGATCTTGGATAAGAAAAGCAAAGGGGAGAATTTTTATCTGTACACAGGCAGGGGGCCGTCAGGCATGGTCCATATGGGTCACCTCATGCCGTGGATGTTTACGAAATACCTACAAGACAAGTTTGATTCCAAACTGCTGTTCCAGCTGACTGACGACGAAAAATTCTTCTACGGACAGGACAGGACAAGAGAGGAGATCGAGCGGTACACGTACGAAAACATCCTTGACATTATTGCAATTGGCTTTGACCCAACAAAGACAAGGATCATAGTGGACACAAAACACATTCAGTACCTATATCCAATTGCGACTGAAATTGCAAAGCACATCACGTTTTCTACCGCGAGGGCAATTTTTGGGTTTTCAAATTCAACAAACATTGGCATGATCGGCTTTCCGCCGGTGCAGGCGGCGCCCTGCTTTTTGCCTTCTGTCGTAGAGGGCAAACCCGTCCCGGTCCTGATACCAGCCGCTATTGATCAAGATCCATACTGGCGCATGACAAGGGACGTTGCCGACAGGATGGGCTACTACAAGCCTGCCCAGATACATAGCAAGTTCCTACCCGGCCTTGGCATGCTGGGCAAGATGTCGTCCTCAAAGCCAGAAACCGCAATTTTCACTACAGACGATCCCGAGGTCGTTGAAAAGAAGGTCTCGACCGCGTTCACAGGTGGCCAGCCTACCGTAGCATTACAGAGGCAGCTTGGTGCCAACGCGCTCGGCTGCCCAGTCTTTTGGTACTTACGCTACTTTTTCGATACTGAAAAGCAGTCAAACGAGCGCATGCTAAAATGTAAGAGTGGCAATCTGCTGTGTGGTGAATGCAAGGCCGACCTGGCAAAGGGGGCCAAGCCGTTTGTTGTAGAGTTCAAGAAGCGGCGCGAAAAAGCCAAGGATGCCATTGATATGTTCATGTACGACGAAAAGCCCTTTTCGAAATGAAGACTGTAAAATTCGAGTGCGACGACCGCTATGAAGCGGAAAAGCTGGCCGGCCTAGTATCAGTACAAAGGGATGATACTATCTATGTCGATGGCGTTGCCGCAGTTGTTGGCAACGAGATCGTGATAAGACTAAAGGACAGGTCTTCCCATGCAATTCAGTTAAAAGACAAGGAAACCGTGGACCGGCTAAAGTCGCTAATACTGGACGTTGTGGACGGAAAAATAAGGGTCCTCTCCAGTGACGTTTCTGGGACTGTTGCAGAAATAACTCTGGCCTAGCGCAGCTCCTTGTTCATCTCATCGGTCAGTATTTCCTGCACCTTTCTGAAATAAAGACCGGTCGAATAGGGCATCATGGGTATGTATTCTTCAATAACCTGCATGACATGCGGCACAGCCCTCTTTGAAACGTCCATCTTGAACTTCATCCACAGTACCCTATCCTGCTCAAAGTGGACCTTATCCTTGAGGTGTGGCGGCACCATTTCTCTTGACCTGTCCTCAATACGCTTATACCAGTATGCAAGGATATCCGGGTCAAGGCCTTCGCGCAGGTTCTTTACTCCCGATACTATCTTGCCTGACGCATGATCAATAGGTGTTTCCGGATACACGCTTATTCGCTGAAAATCCAGGATAAAAGTTCGATAATCAAAGATTGTTGATTATGCCTATTTGTGTTTTAACAATCTACCGCTGCCGTCTATTTCACCGGCTCTAATGCGCGTTGAGGATATGGGAGAGCCATCCTCTGCCTTGACCATCTCTACAACAATTACCTCCACGGGTTTTAAGCCCTTTTTGGCACGCATCCTGTTGAGGAGCTTTCCCTTGACATGAGTCTCGCTGCTTGCCACCAAGGCCCCGACTTCGTCTGTAGTTACCGCCGGCCCAAACTCGCCATCCAGTTTGGCAATTTCATGATTTGCACTGCGAAATTCTTTCTCGATCATTTTCTTCAGGTTTTCAACCCGCTGGTCGAATTTGTGGTTGAGTCTCTTGCCGTTCTTTTTAGCAAACTCGTCACTTGAAACCCCAATTATCACTTTCTTCCCTACTTGGAAAGCTTGGGACAGCAGCGCTATGTGACCCGCGTGTATTTCGTCGAACGTGCCCCCGGTCGCAACTACGGGGAATTTTTCAGCCAACCAATGTTATCAAGCACTGTGCAATATTAATTCGTAGTCTATCCCTTGTTGAATATCTTGACAGCCTGAGGAGGACATACGTTTTCGCACGCCA
>CBQWHN010000015.1:0-13264 GCA_967728685.1 uncultured Nitrososphaera sp. | reverse complement strand
TGGCGTGCGAAAACGTATGTCCTCCTCAGGCTGTCAAGATATTCAACAAGGGATAAACCTCGCAAGTAGCTATAAATAGATAGGAAGACATCATTCGTTCCGAGAGCTGATACCATGTACGGTCCAGGCCCCTTTCTATATGTGATATTCCTGATGATTGGCTGGATCCTCATGCTGTATACACTCAACTTTTACTACCTTGCATACCAGTCACGCAACAACATCCGGCACAACAAAAAGATGCGCCAAAGGAGCGAGCTGCCAGCGAGTCTTCCGGTCGTCACCATACAGCTTCCATTATATAATGAAAAGTACGTTGCGAAGCGCCTGATAGACGCAGTATGCAGGATGGACTACCCGAAGGACAAGTTGCACATACAGGTACTTGATGATTCTGACGACGACACTGTCGATCTAATAAAATCCATAGTAGACGATTCCAGATTCAAGGGTTTTGACATTGTGCTTACTCACAGGGCAGACAGGTCCGGCTACAAGGCCGGCGCGCTTAAGGCCGGCATGACGCAGGCTAAAGGCGAGTTTGTCGCGATATTTGACGCCGACTTTATCCCGCCGCCATGGTTCCTGAAGAAGGCCCTTGGATACTTTTTCACAGACGAAAAGCTTGGCTTTGTGCAGTGCAAGTGGGGCCACGTCAACGAAAACTACTCTACTCTGACAGAAGCGCAAGCGGTATCGCTTGACCTGCATTTTATGATAGAGCAAAAGGCAAAGAGCTTCACCCACCTCTACATGAACTTTAATGGCACGGCCGGAATATGGAGGACATCGTGTATCAAGGACGCCGGCGGCTGGCACACCACGACTCTTGTCGAGGACCTAGACCTCAGCTACAGGGCGCAGATGAAGGGATGGAAGTGCCTCTTTTTGGAAGGAGTCGAAGTGGATGCCGAACTGCCGGTGCAGATGAACGCTGCAAAGCGCCAGCAGTTCCGCTGGGCCAAGGGCTCGATACAGGTGGCGCTCAAATTGCTGAGCGACGTGATGTTCCACCGCAAAGTCCCAGCAGACACTAAGGTCCAGGCGTTTATACAACTTACAAGGCACATCGTAAACCCACTCTTTCTTGCTCAGTTTCTGATATTTCCGATGCTCCTCGCCATGAACTATGAGCTTTACACCGTGGGCTGGGCGCCGCTCATCTCTGTGTTCATGTACACGATGATGGGGCCGGGCGGATATCTGCTTGTCATAAGCCAGACCTGGAACGGCGACGCAAGCATGTGGCGCGAAAAGGCAAGACAGTTCTTTTTCCTGATGTTCTTTTCGTCAGGCATATCTGTCAACAACACGGTGGCAGTGTTTGACGCGGTGTTTGGCAAGAAGAACGAATTCCTGCGCACGCCCAAGTTTGGCATCGTGAACAAGGACGACGATTGGAGAAACAAAGAGTACGTACTACCGTTCACAAAGACCACGCTCTTGGAGATATTCTTTGCGATCTATGGCTGCATGGCAGTATTTATCTCGCTGGCCTCGGGCAACGCCATCTTTGCGCCCATGATGGCAGTCCCGACGATCGGATTCATTTACGTCGCGTACCTGAGCATAGTGCATTCGTCATTTGGGAAAAAGAAGACAAAAGGCTTGCTGCGCAGGCCGTATGCTGCTGCCATTGTGACAGGCAAGCATACTCTCGGTCGCGGCGCGACAATGACTGCAAGCGTTACCCAAACTCGAAGTGTGAATCATCAGATGGTGCTCGCGGGAATGCTTGCATTTCTGGTCATGGGAGCCGGCATTGCGTACTATGGTTACCAGACCACAATGTATCCAATTAACAAAGCCATAGGGTTCATGTCGCGGGCGCAGACTGCACAGACGCCGGAGCAGTTGGCGGAATACGCTGAGCTGACCAAAGACCTTACACCTGCAAAGGGCAACCCTGTCTGGCTATTTCCAACCCCGCGAACGGACTTTGCACTTATCCAAGAAAACCTTGACGGCATACTGCTGCGGTCCGAGTCTACCTCGACGATGATACCCCACAGCGAACAGTACAACATGGCGATGAGAGACATGCACAAGTCAGTAATGGCGCTCAATTTCAACCTCATGGAGGCGGTTCCCTACATGTACATAAGCTTCAACAATATCGTGATGGCGGGCCTGTGGGTGGCCGCAGTGATTGCCATATTTGCCGCCACGAGAAAGGCGAGAACAAGGGTGCAATTAAAGACGGTTTGAAGTCAAGTATGTACGTCTATTTTTTGCATCATGGGAACTAGTGAAGCCAATCAGACCGGGTAATACCGGCCAGCATTTTATTATCTCTTCAGTCAAAGACAGCAAGTTCATAGCTCAGTTTTCGTGCTCTATGACTGATGAAATTCCCTAATGCCAAAAAAGAAGTTGAGGTCAGATACCCTAGTACTTTCATCACAAAGCAGAAAGAGTATTCATCATCCCATGAGAAGGATTGCGCTTTACAATATTAACCCTTTGGATTTATCATAGTGTAAAGAAATTAACTAAAACTGCTGCAGGCTATCACGTCGGGATTTAAATAACAATTTTGACCCTCTACCTCATGACCGTAGAGGAAAAACTGGTCAAAAGAATCCTGTCTGCGGGGTCAGCCGGCGTAAAAAAGACCGATCTGCGCAAGGAACTCGGAGACGTTGAAGAAGTGTTAGAGAAGGTGATGAGCAAAGGCGAAGTTTTTGTAGACAAGCGTGCCGGTGCTTACTATTGCTTCCACAAGACACACTACATCCAGAGCCTGCTAAATTCAGACCCGAGGTTCAAGTTGACGTACGACATGATACAGTCATTGCAAGTATCAGTCAGCAGCTCCAACAAAGAACTTGCGCGCACGGTTGAAGCGCTTGCAAACAACATTTCCAACCTTGCAAGGTTCGTGCTCGAAATAAAGAACGACCAGCAGTCGTCCCTCCATCAGCAGATGATCGCAACCGACGATCCAATACCTTCTGTCGCAAGAAGGGCAATGAGCGTTCACGATTTCAAAGAGGAATTTGACGTCGCACTGGCCAACTCTGGCTCGTCGATAGGCTGGGTTGAACTTGCAAAGCTGCGAAACGAGCTGTGCGACAGATGTAATATTACTGCAAACGAATTCTACAGGCTTGTAACCGAACTGACAAACATACACGAGGATAGGTACGAACTTTCCACCGGAGGCGGGGAAGGCGTTATGGTAAGGGGGCTACTCCACGGATTCGTGAGGTGCATATAATGTATCCTTACAAGCTGGACCGCAACCCGTATCCAAGCAGCCCAACTCCGACGCTCATCGATGCCAAGATACTTGGCGGCAAAAGGCACAAGGAGGCCAAAGCTGCCATGCTTTCCTGCATTTCCGATCTTTATTCAAAGGTGAGCGCAGGAACTGCCACGGACAAGGACTTCCGCCTTGTTACCGTAATACAGGATGTCGGATCCGGCAAGACGCATCTGGCGCTCCACACAAAGGGGCTGAAGGAAGTGTCAGACAACACTGTAGTTTCGTACGTTGATCTTTCGCAGATATCGCCCCGCAACATGCACAGCCTTTACAGCGCAATGCTTGCCGGCTTCACTGACGACTATTCAACCAGATTAAGGCATGCAGTCGTCAACTTCCTCCGCGAAAAGGCTGAACGAAATATATCAAGAGCAAAAAAGATATTCAACTATGGTTTTACGGACTCGCTGACGGGCAAGACGCTTGAAGACAAGGCGGCGCAGCTATTGCGGAACGAAATAGTGCCCAACTATGGGGCGATCACCGACACTTTGGGAAAGGAATTCTCGCCAGTCGAAATCGCGATTCTAAAACTTGTGATCGAAGGCAAGTTCAGGGCTGATGCCCAGAACGTCGCGACACTTGAAGACATCATCGCTAGCCTAGCGGCTCTTGCGAACCTGAACCTGAAGTTCCTGCACAGGCTGACTTTGTTCCAGGTAGATGAGTTTGACTCTGACAAAGAGTCGGTCGAATTCGCCAAGGCAGTAATCAACGCGCACCTGCCTGCGACGACACTCATGCTGATATTCACGCCATCTTCGTATGAGGAGATACGCAGGTCAAATGCTTCCGTATTTGACAGGATGGAAAAGGCAAACTACAAAATTGACATCGCCGGTTCTAACACACTTGAAGAGATAATGGACATCGTCCTTGAGTACATCAGGCACCACGATGCGACAAAGACCTTTACCGAGGATCAGGAGCACGAGCTTGCGGCAAAGGTCAAGGTGATCTATGATGAGTTCTCTGACTTTCGTAACGTGCGCTCGATGCTCAACATAATGTACCACGCTACAGAAAATGCAGTCAAGCGCAACATTGCTACAATCGACGAGCAGGCGATAGACGATACAATAAAGAACGTCTACCCAGGCCTGAGAATTAGAGGCAGCGTGATGGATGTCCCAATCTCGGACTTTATCAAGATCAGGCGCAACTGCAATGACATTTCGATGCTCGAGTCAGGCGTCAGGACCGCGGTCAAGGACCTTGTTAACTATGCCCATGAAGTTGGAGTAGTGGCAAGACCCCACTCGACAGGCACCAAGGGCAACGGAATTGACGTCATGTTCAGCGATCCATATGGAACAAAGGTTGCTGTTGCAGTAGTGATTAACAAGGACCATGCAAAGAGCTTCGAGCAGATATCCAACACGTTGAAGTCAACAGGCTTTGTTGACAAGCTGGTAATACTGACAAACGCCAACACCAGCGGCGGGACAAACGGGAGCACACTTGTCAATATTGACCGGTGCAAGATGATAGATCTCATCTACTTTAGCGGCAAGTACAAGAACAACGATATGCAGCAGGACGACTCACAACGCGCGATTCTGCTAGCAAAGTCGATAAGACTCTGCTAGCGCACATGACTATCGCTCTTCCCTGTTCAATGGAACATAAGAATAGCTGCCAACTTTTCCATTAATATTAGGTCTTTCTTCATAGAGCATGAAACAAAAATTCTTTTATGGATGAATTTCCACTGGTTGGTGTGAGAGAAAGCGGGATAGACGACGATCCACGTTTTCAATGCATCAATGTGGCAACAGGGCAGACTTTGTGGTACAGCTGGAGCTGGCTAAGGGGAACATGAGATGCAATGTATTGCACACCGAGCAGATGCCATTCTATCTCTGCGGGGCTCACGAATACCTCTACAAAAAGATGCAAAGTAGCATAGAATTTAAAGGATTATTTCAGAGAAACAATAAAGGAAAATCAGTATATGCCAAAGAGAAACTTTAGCACACTTGAAGAGTTCAAGGCCAACCTCCACAAGGAGGGCGTCACACTCATCGAGTTTTCCGGCTCCAAGGTGCCATGCATTCTGATCAGCCAAAAAAAGTACGAAGAAATGCTTCAGAGGGTGTTCAGCAAGAAAGTGCGGGCAGAGGCATTGCTTGACATTTTCTACGACAAGCAAGACGTCTTTGTGGATGTCCAAGTAAAGTTCGTCGACACAGACTTTGAGGCGAACTATTTGCTGTACGCAAATAACATGATCGAATTCTTTGAAGCGCTGGCAGAAAGTGGACTGATTTCACTTGCACCAGACTCATCAGCTTACACAAATTCGCAGAACGTGTTCATGATCCAGCTACCAAGAAAGGACGCCGCGGAAAAGGCACTTGAAATAATCAAGACCAATGCAAAGCAGCGGGGTTAATAACAGGCTCTGACTAATTTTATTTGATGCCGCGCAACAAAAAGGAAAATAATGAGAAAGACAGCCAGGGCGTGCCTCCAGAGATAGATACCCACTTCCAGATGTACGGCAAACATGCTTGGGAAGTAGAGTACGGTGAACGGTGCCCAACGTGCGAAAAGAGGATAGACGAATTTGGCTTTTGCGCCTGTGGGAGCAGCCAATAATATTTAAGAATTTTGGTAGTTCGAAGCGCGATCTAGACGATTATTGTATGCATCTTATTTCAAATGCTACACTACAGCAGACATGATTTGGACAATTGTCTGGATAGTGCTGGACTTCATAGTGCTAGTAATTCTGCTCCGCGTGTTGTTTGGACTGATCTAAATGCTGGACAAATTTACGGACCGACTGACGGAACACAACCTCTGATTACATGGCGTAATTGGAAAAATGGTCAGAGCAAGGAGGGTGGAGCTGGAGGAAATGAAGATCAAGGTTAGACTCAACCCTGAACAGGGGGATGCTTGGTTCAAAAGCTCAGCAAAATGGACATCAAGGAAATCATGTGAATGCGACGGCCGGGATTTGAACCCGGGTTACCAGATTGGCAATCTGATGTCCTAGACCAAACTGGACGACCGTCGCACGCAAAACTATCGATGCTACAACGTTATTTAAAGCGTACGTGCTAGACAAGCAAAATTATCGTGGAATATCCCCTGCTTTCAGCAACATAGTCACCTTCAACTTCTTCCACTACCGCCGTGAGGGAAATGAGATCATGCTTTTGGCAACTCTTGGCGTCAATGATGACATAGTCGTCAAGAATGTCTGCGCCCTTCATGCTTTCCATACTTAGGGAAAAATTCACCGGGGAGCTGGCACTGACGAGCAAGAGCTGGTCTTTCTGGTAATTGCCAACACGTGCGAGCCGGCCCGGGCGCGGTGTCGCCCTAATGTTCATCTTTATCTTGCCAACAGGGTGTGTGGTGTAGTGGCTCATCTTGTTTACAAAGATTTCAAACTTGAACGGGTAGCCCGCAGTGTTCTCTGCCATCTTGTTCACGCCATCGTTCATGACGATATCTACCTTTTTGATCGTGCTACCATATTTCAATATCCAGTCGTTAGTTGTCTTTACAATGTTGCTTATCGCAGCCTTTCTCCTCACAGCTTCCTGTTCGGCCAGCTGATAGCGATCGACCCAGTCCGTATAGTCGTGGCTGATATCTGTTATGAACTCTGAACAAGTGTTCTGGTAGTCCTCAATGCTGGTAGCCCGCTCAGAACCAGTGTCTGTAGCAAACATCAACATTGCTTGTGCAAGCCATCATAAAAATGTGAACTACTTTGCAAGCAGTTCAGCCATCTCTTTTGCGTGGTATGTTATTATCATGCTGGCGCCAGCTCGTTTGATAGACGTAAGAAATTCGGTCATTACCGCGTTCCCATCTAACCAGCCGTTCATGGCCGCCGCCTTGACCAGCGCGTATTCGCCAGAGACACTGTAAGCGCATATCGGCAGGTTAGTGGCTTGCCTCGCCTTGTAGATTAGATCGAGGTACGGTATAGCAGGCTTTATCATCACAATGTCCACCCCTTCGGCAACATCCGTCTCTATTTCGCGCATTGCCTCTTTTGCATTTGAAAAGGGCATCTGGTACGTCCGCCTGTCGCCAAACTCTGGTGCCGAGTGAGCCGCGTCGCGGAAAGGTGCGTAGAGAGGAGATGCTTGCTTTGCCGAATACCCCATTATTGCGACGTCTGCAAACCCTGCAGCGTCAAGCCCTTTGCGTATCGCGCGCACCTGCCCATCCATCATCGCAGAGGGCGCGACAATGTCGGCGCCGGCCCTTGCGTGGCTGACCGCAACCTTTGCAAGAGTGTCGATGCTCGTATCGTTATCTATTTTCTTGTCCACAATAAGCCCACAGTGTCCATGCGTCGTGTAATGGCACAAACAGACGTCGGTTACTATCGCTACTTTGCTCCCAAACTGTTTGCGCACCAATTCGATCGACTTTTGGACTATTCCACGAACGTCAAAGGCTGAAGTTGCTTCTGCATCTTTGCTGGATGGAAGGCCAAACAGGATTATTGCGGCAATGCCAAGGTCGAGAATGCGGCCGACCTCACCGTCAAGCTTTGAGAGCGGCAATCTTTGGATGTCCGGCATCATGCGAATTGCTTCCGGCTCTTTCAGCCCTTCCTGAACAAATACTGGCGCTATCAGGTCTTTGGCTGAAAGGCGAGTCTCTTGAAGAAGGTCTCGCACCGCCGGGGTGGTCCTTAGGCGCCTGAGCCTGACGTATGGAAAGGCGTTACCGCTCTTGCTTTTCTTCATACTTGAACAACTTGGCTACTATTTTCATCAGCTCCTCGGTTTCGCCTTCCTCTATCACCTTTCTGAGGTTGTTCATGGGGGTTGAAAGGACTCCTTCAACAATGGCATACGAAAGCCGCTCTACAACCCTGATTTCCTCGGGCTCAAGCTTTTTGCCAAGCATTGCTAATGCCTTTTTCACTTCCCGATCCCTTATCGTGTCGACATTCTTGAACACTGACACGACAACAGGCTCAGCCTTCATCCTCTTCATTATCATGTCGACCGACTTCATTTCATCGTCGATCAACTTCTCCGCCGAATTGATCTCTTTCATGCGGGATCGCATGTTCTTGCCAACAAGCTCGGCGATCTGGTCCATGTTTATCAGCTTGACGCCGTGAATAGTTGCGACCTTTTCGTCGACCGTCCTTGGGTTTGAAAGGTCAAAGATCATCATCCCTCCGCGCCTGTTCTTCACGGAATTCTCTATTCTTTCAAAAGTAAGAAGTCGGTACGGCGCAACCGTCGCGGTGAATATGATGTCGACCTTCCGCAGCATTTCAAGCGCGCTGTCAAATGGGATTGGAGTTCCGGCCACCGTCTCAGCAAAGGACTGGGCCCTTTCTGGAGCCCTGCTTGCGACCATAAAGTTGATGTCGCGCTTCTTGAGCACCTTTGCTACAAGGCTTGCTGCCTCTCCTGTCCCTATCAGCATTATTGTCTTACCCTCCAGGTCATCAAAGTATTCCTCGGCCAGGCTCACCGCGATAGACGCGATTGAAACGTTCCCCTTGTTAATGCCGGTTGTAGTCCTGACCCTGCTTCCAACCTTGACCGCTCTGTCAAATATCAGGGAAAGATTTGAGCTTGCATAGCGGCCAGATCGGGAAAACTCCACGGCCCTTCTTACCTGTCCCAATATCTGATCTTCGCCAACTACAAGAGAGTCAAGCCCAGATGCAAGCTTCATCAGGTGCATCACTGCTTCTCTGTCCCTGCTGATTTCAACATTTACGAAGTCGTTTTCTGGAAGCCCGACCGAAGATGCCCACTCTTCAAGCAGCCTGGTCTCGTCGGGATCTTTTGCAGCCGCAAACACTTCGACCCTATTGCATGTTTGCAAAATTATGCACTCTTCAAAGCCTGCCTCTTTCAAAAAAGCCTTGTGTGCGCCATCAATATCCTTGAATGTAAATTTTTCAAGCATATGAATCGGTGCGTTGCGGTAGGTGACGCGTGCATTAACAACGTGAAGTGGCGCGATTGCCGGTGCGGTCTTTACAGCTGCAGTCATTTTGTGCTTTTCCTCTCCCATTTTTGCAACAGCTCTAGCGTCGCGCTTTTAGCATCTTCAATCCTCTCTTCCTTAATAAGGTTCTGGATTCGTCTGTCTTTTATCAGCGAATAGAGGAACTCCTTGCGCTCGCCAACTGTCTTGATCCTCGGCCGCGCGGCCACCCGAGCAAATTCTTGTAATCTTGCGTTGTCAATGTCTGCCTTTCTGATTATCCTGCGAAGCACCCGCTCAGCCCTGATCCTCACGTTGCGAGCCATTATTGGGCTCTTGCCTGAAGTAGAAATCGCGACCTGCATCACGCCTTCGATATTGACGATTGAAGTGTAGGAGAAATCGCTGAATGCTGGGTCGTCTGTCGCATAGACGAACGCGCCCATAGATCGGCCTTTTTCAACTATCTTGCGGTTCAGCTCGTGGTCGTTGGTTGCTGCCAGCACCAGAAACACATCGCTGATACCTTCCAGGATTCTGGCGTCGCTGAGCCTTGCCTTGACAAGCTCTATTTTGCCACGGGTCGCTTGGTCTGCCAGAAAGCGGTTTACCCTGTTGCTGATCACAGTTATTCTGCAGCCCTGCCCGAGAAGGCCGCGGACCTTTCTGACGCCCTCTGTCCCGCCACCTACAACTATGGCGTGTTTGCCCCTGACGTTCAGGTCAACAATCAACTATAACACCGGCTAGAGACAATGGAATTTGGTTACTTTTCTTTATTTAATCGTTCAGTTGGGTGCAGGAATTGCCTAGTGCGCAACCTTTTTGAGGTAATTTGCGTCAACTGTTACCGGTATCTGATAGGGCGAATCGAGGAGGACGACGGTCGCTTCCTGCTTCTCGTAGTCGACCCGCGTTATCTTGGCCTTCATGGACTTGAAGGGGCCGGCAATGACTTCAACAGTGTCGTCAACACTAAGCTCTGACACCGCCGGCTTTTTCACCAAGTACCCTTCAATGTCCTTAAACGGCAGGTCGCCTCTTATCTGGCCGCGGACATGCCTTATGTTTGCAAGCGCTTCGTACGCAACGTTGGAATCCGGGGCTTCCACAATTATGTATCCCTTAAAGCTGTCAAGCACAATGACCGAGCGGATCCCGATCTTTTTGGCTTTTACTCTCACCTGAATCTGGCCTGCCACGACCCTCTCTTGCCCCCCTGTCGTTCGTATGGCAAAGAACTTGGAATCGATTGGCGGTAAAGCCTGTTGAGGCTGCGGGGGTGAAGATGCTGGAGAGCCTAATGCTTCGACTTTTCCCGCCGGATCAGGTTCCTCTCCATTCTGAGGTGCATGGATCTGTTGTTCAGCAGACCTAGTCTCCGTCTCCATAGAATTCTGATTATCGTCATCAACTTTGACATCCTCGACGTCCATTTCTTCCTCTTGGGCATCGTTTACCCTATCGCTCATTTTGTTAGGTATGCGAAGGTCTGATGCAATTTATAAATTTACTTAGCCATGCTAACTTTTCTCGTAACTAATTATTATGGCATTCTAGCTAATCTTGTTGCAGGTCAAGATCAGCGGCATGTTCAGTCAACATAATATAGAAGATGGCTTTGTAGCTTGTAGATGGGCTTCCTAAAGAAAGTGAAGGAAAGGGCCGAAAAGGCAGTAGACAAAGGGGCCGAACTTGGCAAGAAGGGAATTGAAAAAGGTGCAGAGGTTGGTACCAAGGCTTATGATGGTGCAAAAGAAGCTGCGGAAAAGGGCCGAAATAAGGCAAGAGAAGAAAAGAAGGAACAAAAATAACATATTTCCAGGCCCTAGTTGCCGGCCATTGGGTCCCAGCTTTCGGGCTTCAATGAACTGGGCCGTGGCGCTGATTGAGATTATTGATGGAACTGCCGTATTTCAGGAATGTTGCACTAATCATCCCTATTCGTTGCCACCCTGATTTTATAACATGGTTAGCGCCTACACTAGAAGGATATTGACGAAAATACTGGTCGCTGAAGACGAACCAGAAATCCTCCGAATCTATAAACTGCTGCTTGGCGACAAAGGCTATCAGGTCTATGCGACAAAGGACGGTAGGGAATGTCTAGATGTATACGAGACAGAGTTAAGCAAACAACATGACAACATTCCTTTTGACTTGGTCTTGCTAGACCTTAGAATGCCAGAAAAGAATGGCGTTGAAGTTGCGAAAGAAATCTTTGCCATCTGTCCAACCCAGAAAATCCTGATGGTCACTGCCTACGCCGGTCAACTTAACCTAAGGAATGAAAGTCTCAAGAAAATACAAATTATAGAAAAACCATTTGACGCCGACCATTTGCTCAAAATAATATCCCAGCTTATTACTTCTAAGAAATCAATTGGAGAATGAGCTAGATACGAGAGGATTGGACATGCAGACAAAGCTCTACCTGGACGATAAGTAATTGGAGAGCTGGTCAAAGACCCGATTATACAGACGATTTTCGCTTTGCCATCAATCATAGTCCCAGAGCTAAGCCTATGCGATTTCCATATTCCGTGTCCTTTAGCTGAGACTTTAGGTCATCCGCTCTTACTGAAAATTCTCTTCTCTGTCCACTGCCAAGTTCCTCTCTCATAGTGAGCTCCCCTTTCACCTGTGTTCTTTCCTTCATTTTTCCAACATAGGGGGCAAATGATGAAGCGACTGATTCCAGGAATTGAAACAAGGAATAATAATCTCCTTGCTTCAAGGAAGCAGGGATTACAATCTCGCTTTCATGGGTTTTCAGTTCCTCTAATCTACCCCTTGATTGGACTATCTGCGGGGCTTGTAGTATTCTTATTTTCGATAAAATTGCTGCACCTAATAGCTGAATCTTTGATATATTTGAATTCTTCTGGATTTCTTCGATCTGAAGGACATCCGATCGAGTCACCGGCGTACCACCATTGTCTTTGGAAAGATAATCTATCTTTGGTCTCGAAATCGCAGAACCAGGGAAGTGCTGCTCCTCATACTGCATAGCTGAATTGGACAGGGCACTAAGATCGTATGATATTCTGAAATGACCAGTGTCAGCGTGGGCTGCATCTTCTGCTAATTCTATAGTCAGCGTCTTGTCTCCCTCTAAGGACACCATCATCAGGTCGTAATTGTCCACCTTTACAAACTCGGGCTCTTTTGAAATCTCTACGTCTTTTCGTGAACCAAATCGGAATGTCTGTTTAATCTTCTCCGATACTGGTGCTTTCATTCCAACCGGAAGCATCAACTCCTTAATGCCAAACTCAGCGACGGTCCTCCTGCGGTTCCAGAATTCTAGGTCTGACCCGTCGATACGATAGGTGTAGGAAAATTGCAATGCAGATGGTTCATTCTGGTCTCCTATTCTTGCCTCTTCCGGCGCTGCTTGAACAGTGGCTACAACCGCGGTTGAAGATCTTGTTGTCCGGGAAATCCCATAAGTCTTGAGGCCGGTTCTTTCAATTGATGCACTGGTAGTAACAACGAGGTTTGATACTATGGGACGTGGCAAATTTCTGTAGTCGCCGGCCAGCCATGACTGGATCATGTCGGATGCAGTACTATTATTCTCATTTATTCTTGTCAATATTTTTTCTTTATACTTGGTATGTTGCTGATCGAAGCTTGTTTCAGTGTTACCCAGCAGTTCGGACAGCGAATTTTTTGTGTCTACCAAAATTGTCGCTCCTGTAGTTAACAGATCATTTGCCAAAACATCGGAATGTTCGTTGTAAAATTTATCCATTGTAAATGTCGTGTTCGTTCTAATCTGCTTTATCGCCGCTATGATGTCGGTGCGCAGGCCATCAGAATCAGACAGCAACAAACCTAACTTCTTGTTGTTGATGTCAATCCTGCCTAGCCTCGACACGAGCGAAACAAAATCCTTGATAATGTCTACCAGGTTTCTGTCATCTTCGAGTGGCGAATAATCCGCGTACATGAAGCGTCCTTTGATTTGATAATTCTTGGGATTCTGGCTACTTCCTGCATCCATATGAGAATCTTAGTGTGGAAGTATTTAGGCATTTTTTCCTCAGATTACACTGT
>CBQWHN010000014.1:0-13356 GCA_967728685.1 uncultured Nitrososphaera sp. | reverse complement strand
AGGATTTGCGGGTTTCAAAGCCGGCAGTATTCACGTATTGACAATTGATGACAGGGAAAAGACTCCGAACTTCGGCAAGCAGCTGCTCAACCCTGCAACTGTAATCGTGACACCTGCAGTCAGGGTGATTGGTATCCGTGGTTACAAAAAAGACCTTTATGGCCAACACGCGATTTTTGACATCTACGCCAAGGACCTGCCAAAAGAGCTGCCGCGGAAATTTGACGCCAAGACCAGCGATGAATCCTTTGCAAATGCAGAAGGCATACTTGGCAGCGCAAGTGCCGTCATCGCAATAGTTGCAGTTTCTCCAAATTCCGTCGGCCTTTCTCAGAAGACCCCGTTTGTTTTTGAAATGGCAGTTTCAGGCAAGGACGCAAGATCGCAATATGACTACGTCAAACGAGTCCTTGGCAGGGAAGTCACTGCAAACGAAATTTTTCAGGTTGGACAGAACATTGATGTATTTGGCATAACCCGCGGTAAGGGTATTGAAGGTCCTGTTACAAGGTTTGGAATCAAAAGAAAGCAGCACAAGTCAAGAAAAAGCGTCCGCGCAGTAGGGACGCTTGGTCCTATCTCGCCTGCAGTAGTCATGTACACCGTTGCCAGACAGGGGCAGAGGGGATTCCACCAGAGGACCGAATACAACAAGCGCATACTTGTCATGTCTAACACCGAAAAAGACGGCCAGAATTCGATAAACCCTTCAGGGGGCTTCAAGCACTTTGGGCTCGTAAAGGGTGACTACATAATAGTCAGAGGCTCGGTTCCAGGCGTTCCAAAGCGCCTGATCAAGATGAGGCACCCAATACGCAACGTTCCCAAAAAGGTGCTCGAGTCAAAGGTTTTAGAGGTTGTCGTTGAATAATGAAGGCGAAAGTCGTTGCGGTAAGTGGCAAGGATGCAGGCGAAATTGAGTTGCCTGTCGTATTTGACACACCTTTCAGGCCAGAAGTGATCCATAAAGTCTACGTGAACCTGCTGTCACACTCGTACCAGAGGCAAGGGCGCTATCCTGCTGCGGGCGAAATGGTGAGCGCAGAGTCACGCAACACCGGCCTTGGCATTGCAAGACTTGCAAGGGCTCGGGGCGAAGGTTTCCCGAGGGCAGGCCAGGCGGCAAGCGTGGCTGGCGTCAGGCACGGCAGGGTTGCCCACCCGCCTGAATCGTGGAAGATAATCTACAAGAAAATCAACCACAAGGAAAGGCAGCTAGGGCTTTGCTCTGCAATAGCGGCAACTGCCAGAAAGGAGCTGGTCGAACATCGAGGCCATAAGTTAGGCGACAAAGTAAAACTCCCGATAATTGTTTTGAACGGCATTGAATCAATCACCAAGACCAAAGTTCTGAAAAAGGCACTGCTGGACCTCGGCCTTGGAGATGACATTGCACGAGCAAGCTTGACGCGAAAAGTGCAGTCCGGCACCGCAAGGCGCAGAGGCAGACCTGCAAGATCGGGTATCAGTGCGCTCATTGTGGTCGGCAACGACTCAAAACTGGTCGCGCTTTCAGAGTCTATACCCGGAATTGACGTAAAGCGCGCCAAGGATGTAAGCGTTGTTGACTTGGCGCCGGGCTCAAAGCCGATAAGGCTAACGATATTTTCACAAAACGCGATTGAGCAGCTCAAGAGCCTGCAGGCGCCGATGCACAAGGTGATGGAGCTGATCAACAAATGAGCAAGGAAACAACAACAAAGACAGCTGCTTCGGCTGAGTCCAAGAAGGACACGCCAAAGAAAGAGGAGAAGACAACAGCCGCGCCAACAAACGGCATGACTGCCGAAGAAGCAACAGCTCTAATAATCGCGCCCTATGTCACTGAAAAGACATTCAACCAGATAGAGAAGGAGAACAAGCTGGCATTCATTGTGGCAGAAAGAGCAAGCAAGAAGGAGATAGTTGAGGCCATCCAGATCCTCTACGAGGCTGATGCAATAGAAGTCAACACTACCAGAACAATCCGAGGCAAAAAGGCGTTTGTAAGGTTCAAGGCTCCTGAAGGTGCAAGGGAGCTTGCAACAAAGTTGGGACTGGTATAGTAGCATGATTTTCTCGTTAGATTTAAAAGTGGTCTGTCGAACAAGGAATGAATGATCTGGTTGGTACGTGAGTTCAAGTTCAAAGGTTACTCACTTGAACAGCTGCAGTCGCTGTCAATAGAGAACCTGCTGCCACTTCTCAATTCAAGGCAGCGCAGATCGCTTGATAAGCGCGTGAGCACTTATATGAATGACGACAAGAGGAAGCTACGGGAAAAGATCAAACTCGCCAGAGAGGGCAAGCTAAAGGGCAACTTGAGGACGCATGCCCGTGACATGATTGTTCTTCCAGACATGGTTGGTCTTACTATTCACGTTCATAACGGCAAAGAGTTTGCACAGGTTAACATGAAGCCGGAAATGATTGGACACTACCTTGGCGAATACGCAATAACTAACAAGCGCGTGCAGCATGGCGCGCCAGGTGTCGGCGCTTCCAGGTCAAGCCTTTACGTCCCATTGAAGTGATTGATATGCCACACTTTAGTTACGCTTTTCAAAATTACGAGAAGACAAAGCACGTGCGCGCTTCAATAAGGGAGAAGGACATCTCACACAAGCACTCTCGCGAAATCGCTGTCGCCATCAAGGGCATGTCAATTGAAAAGGCACGCGAATTCCTTGAAAATGTTATCGCCCGCAAGGAAGCTGTTCCATACAGGCGCTATAACATGGAAGTGGCGCACAGGTCAAACATTCGCGATGGATTTTTTGCTGGCAGGTTCCCAGAAAAGGCGGCCGGCGAATTCTTGAAGCTTTTGGACAATCTTGAATCAAACGCAGAATACAAGGGCATGGACCTTGACCGCTTGCGCATCGTTAGCGCCGTGGTTCACAAAGGCACAAAGCTCCAGCGGTTCCAACCACGCGCAATGGGCAGATCCAGCCCGAAATATGATACTCTGGTTCATGTTGAACTTGTAGCACGGGAGGCAAGAGACAAAGAATAATGAGCGCAGTCAAGAACGTGATCAAGAACAACTTCCGCAACATGGAGCTCAACGAGTTCCTTGCCACAGCTCTCAAGGATGCAGGCTATGGCGGCGTTGAAGTGCAGAAAACGCCTGTTGGTGCAAGAATAACCGTCTACGTCACAAGACCCGGTCTCGTCATCGGCAGGAAGGGAACAGGGATCAAGGACCTTATGGTAAAGATAGAGCAAAAATTCGGCCTTCAGAACCCACAGATTTCAGTCCTTGAAGTTGCCAATCCTGAGCTGAATCCGCACATCATGTGCAACAGGATTGCGCAGCTTATTGAGCGCGGGACCGCATTCAGGCGCGCAGCCATGTGGTCGCTCAACACAATAATGAACGCCGGCGCACTCGGTGTTGAAGTTGTGATTTCAGGCAAGCTTCGAACGGAACGCGCTCACTTTGAAAAGCATACCGTAGGTGTTGTGCCAAAGAGCGGCGACATTGCCGACCAGATAGTGACAACTGGCATATCTCATGTTTTGACGAAGATGGGTCTTATGGGCATCCAGCTGAGGATTGCGTCAAGGGCTGCATTGCCGCAGGAATTTGAATTAAGGGATGGATCTGTCAGCGCACAGGCCGCGGCTGCATCACCAGCGGCTGCCACAGGCGAAGGAACTGTAAGCGCAGCCAAGATAGTAGCTGAACAACTTGAAGGAGGCAAACAAGATGGCCAGGCTTAGGCTCAAGACTCTGCGCGAAATGAACGATCAGGATTTGGCTGACAAACTGGCGGAGCTTAAGACAGACCTCGCCAAGCTAAAGCTGGAAAAGTCAAAAGGGACGCTCAAGAAGCAGACAGGCAACATTAGATGGATTCGGCGCGACATTGCACGTATGATGACTCTTGTTAACGAAAGGGAGGCCAAGAAATGAGGAGTCCGGAAAACGTGCTTGTACACGAGATCATCGGTCTTGGAGCAAAGATAGTCGAGTCAACAGATCCAACTCTCGAGGACGTCGGTGGTTTGATAGTGTCTGAAACTAAAAATATGATATCAATAAGAACAGATTCTTCAGTAAAGCAAATATCAAAAAAAATAGCAAAAAGGATCGAGATCAAAACACACTCTGGCGGTTGTTTTATAAGTGGTTCATCGCTGATAGGAAAACCTGAGGATCGTATATCGCGATTGCATATTTAGTGATGATTTATGGTTAAGAATATCGGCGTTTCTGTTGTCTCCCCGCGCAAAACATGCGAGGACGAGCTCTGCCCGTTCCACGGCACTCTGTCGGTAAGAGGTAAGCTGCTGACCGGCATCGTGTCAAGCGCCAAGGCGCCCAAGATGGTAGTCGTGTCAAGAGAATACCCTCGTCCCACACCAAAGTTCAAAAGGTTCCAAAGAAGCAGGTCGAAGGTACACGCGTACCTTCCAGCCTGCGTCGATGTTAAGGAAGGCGATGAAGTCAGGATAGCTGAATGCAGGCCGCTTTCAAAGACAGTTTCGTTCGTAGTAATTGAGGTGAACAACAAGGATGGCGGCGGGAACTAAGTCAAGGGCGGTTTCGGCAAAGGGGGTTGAAGAGTTCCGCCCGTATATTACAAGAGTCCTTCCAGTTACCGCGGAGCTTGTATGTGCTGACAACACCGGCGCCAAGGTCTTGCGCATTGCGATGGTGAATAGATACAAGGGCAGGCACTCTCGACAGCCATCGGCGGCAGTTGGAGATTTTGTTACGGTCACAGTCAAGAAGGGGCCGGCAGAGCTACGCAAGCAGATTTTCGGTGCCGTAATTGTCAGGCAGAAATACCCAATAAGGAGACTCAACGGCGTGCGCATTGCCTTTGAGGACAACGCTGCAGTCCTTGTGACTCCCGAAGGCGAGATCAAAGGCACAGATATTAAGGGGCCGGTCGCGGCAGAGGCTGCCGAAAAGTGGCCAAGGATAGCCAACCTGGCGGGAATGATAGTATAGGTGACGATTGTGGCAGAGATTAATCCAAAACTCATCCACGTTTCGAAGCACCAGCGCGACAAGATGCTTAGCGCGTCGCTCGCGGACGAGCTGCGCGAGCAATACAAGATGAAAACTTTGCGCGTGATAAAGGGCGATTCGATTATGGTGGTACGCGGCGAATACAAGGGGCGCGGAGGCAAAGTTGAAGATGTGAACACAGAACGCAGCACGCTTCATATCGAAGGTATGCAAAGGGAAAAGATCCGTGGAGGGCAGGTAAAGGTCCCGATTCATGCTTCAAACGTCAAGATAACTGGCCTCAATCTTGAGGACAAGTACAGGTCAAGTATGCTGCAAGGCGGCGGCAAGGGAGATTCAGCTGAGAAGAGGGAAGAAGACGAGAAAAAGGAAACAACTACCAAGAACGCAGCAAAAGAAGAGAAAAAGAAAGAGGGGGCTAACGAATAGTGGGCAAGAAAGGCGGCGACACAAGAGTAAAGAGACAAATGGCTCCGACGTTCTGGGCCATCAAGAGAAAGCAGAGCCAGTTTGTCCTGAGAGTCAAGCCTGGGCCCCATCCAAAACATAGGGCATACCCGCTTGGAATGGTGCTCCGAGACGTGCTGAAGGTGGCAAACACTATGCACGAAGCTCAAAGAATTTTGAATGAAGGCAAGGTCAAAGTCGACGGGATAGTAAGGCACAACTCAAACCTTGCAGTAGGTCTTATGGACGTGATAGAGCTTGCAACAGGCCAAGCACACCGCATGGTCCCAAAGAACTCGGCACTCTTGGATTCAATCGCAATTGAAGACTCTGAAAAGAGTATGAAACTGGTCAGGGTCACAAGCAAGACGAGCGTCAAGGGTAAAAGGATCCAGTATGGATTTCACGATGGCAAGACTTTGATAGGCGACCGAAAGCTCAAGGTTGGCGACACATGCGTCATCGACCTGCCAAAGGTGCAGATCAAGGCCCACATTGCCTTTGAGAAGGGCTCTACCGCACTCATTATCACCGGTGAAAATGCAGGCACGGTAGGCAAGATAGATGACATTCAGGACGGCATATTCTCACTTCCAAAAAGAGCGCTTGTTTCATTTGATGGCAAGTCGGTAGAACTTCCAGTTGAAATGGTCATGGTTGTCGGAAAGGACAAGCCCGTGATAAAGGTGAACTAGATTGGGCCAGCAACAAATATCTGAAATGAAAAAAATAAACGTCGATAAAATAGTGATAAACATTGGAGTCGGCAAGTCCGGTGAGCCGATTGAAAAGGCAAAGAAGGCGCTGCTCGAGCTGACAGGCCAGCAGCCGGCAGTCCGTGGGGCCAAAAAGACTGTTAGGGATTTTGGCATTCACAAGGGCGAACCGATAGGCGCAGTCGTGACGCTAAGGCGTGAGCTCGCAATCGAATTCCTAAAGCGCGTCGTTGCAGCCAAAAAGAACGTCCTCAAGGCTTCCTCGTTCGACAATTACGGCAATATTTCAGTTGGAATACACGAACACATTGACATCCCAGGGACAAAGTACAACCCCGAGATTGGGATCTTCGGCATGGATGTTAACATCGTGCTCAGCAGACCGGGATACAGGATCGCTAGGAAGAGCAGGAAGAGCGCAAAAATTGGCAAAACCCACAGGATAAACAAGGATGACGCTATCGAGTTCTTTAAGCGTGAATATGGAGTAGGAGTGGAGTAAGTGCCAAAACCAAGAGAGTACGAATTGACTGGAAGAAAGAAACTTGCTCACGGCAGAGGCACAAGATGGTGCAAACGGTGCGGTTCATATAACGGTCTCATCCGCAGGTATAACTTGATGCTTTGCAGGCAGTGCTTCAGGGAAGTCGCAAACAGTATAGGATTTACGAAATACGAATAGGTGAAATGGCCTGCCAGCGCTAAACGTCCTGTCAAACCTCTTTACGACTATTTTCAACAATGAGTCAAGAAGAAAGAGAGAATGCGTCATAGTTCCCGCAAGCAAGTTCGCGAGCGAAGTGCTGTGTGTAATGCAAAAGCACCGTTACATAGGTGAATTCGAGCAGGTAGACGACGGCAGGGCAGGCAAGTTCCGAGTTCAACTACTGGCCAAAATAAACAAGTGTGGCGTTATCACTCCACGTTTTTCAGTCAAAAGGGACTCTTACTTTGGATGGGAGAGGCAGTTCCTGCCGGCATACAGCATGGGCATTCTACTCGTGTCAACTAGCAAGGGGATAATGTCTCACCACGAAGCGGTATCGGAAGGACTTGGAGGAGTTTTGGTTGGCTACGTCTACTAATCAGGGGATAATGTCAGAGGTGGAAGCGCCGGCGAGTGTCAAGGTTGCAAAGGAGGGTAATACTCTTTCCGTAAAGGGCAAGCTCGGTACGGTAAAGAAGGACTTTACAAGACTTCCTGCCACTATAGCGGTTGAAGGCAACAGGATAACGATCAAGCCCTACGGTACGCGCAAGCGCGACCTTGCAGTGACCCACACGGCGCGTAGCATAATCGAAAGCATGGTAAAGGGCGTCGAAAAGGGCTATACCTATAAGCTAAAGATCATATTTGCTCACTTTCCGATCTCTGTCAAGGTAAAGGGCAAGGAAGTCAACGTGGATAACTTTTTTGGCGAAAGGTCGCCGAGGGTCTCTAGGATAATTGGCGATGCTACCAAGGTCAACGTAGTAGGAGAAGACGTCGTTGTCCACGGTCCGAGCCTAGAGGATGTTTCGCAGACCGCCGCCAATATCGAATTGTCGACTAGAATAAAGGACAAGGACCAACGCGTGTTTTTGGATGGGCTGTATATTTACTCTCGCGAAGAGGGAATTCAGTGAGCCCAAAGATTTATTTTGTGCTCGGATTTGCTGTAATAATGCGCCGCTGTAGCTCAGCATGGTAGAGCAAATTCGTAGTGCAACATTGTGCTTTGAAGCTCAACTGGCTGTTAACCAGTGGGTCACCAGTTCGAGTCTGGTCAGCGGCGCTACAATATTTATGGAGAGAAATTGCGATATGTTTTATAGTAAAATAGCATATTGGTGACCAGCCTCATTGACCAAAGACATCGAGACGCCGCCTGACGACAGCAAAAAGCTGTCAATCGAAGACCATCTGAAAGGGAAAACTTTGCAGGTGTACATGTACATGATAAAGAAGAAAGAGCCTGTAGGTGTGAGGGAAGTGCAGCGGGATCTTGGATTTTCAAGCCCAAGCGTGGGAAACTACCACATCGAAAAGCTGGTAGAGCTGGCCCTTGTGAGCCAAGACGAATACGGCCGCTATTACGTGGTGCAAAAAGTACACGTAGGAGTGCTCCAGGCGTTCGTAAACATAGGTGGTCTGACAGTGCCACGCATGTCATTTTTCGCAGCATTTTTCACCACAATGCTCATAGCGTACGTTGTGCTGAACCTTGAAAGCCTTAATATCTACGCGATCGGGTTTGCCGTTGCTGGAACCATCGCGTTCTGGTTCGAAACAATTCGCGTTTGGATCAAAAAACCCATCACATGATATTTCACAGCGCGAGTTCTCCAATATCAAATTATAATGATGTCGAGCGCTATCGCGTCGGCAAGTAGATCTAGATGATGGCTGGCAACCACATACCCATTCTTGATGTCGCTTGACGCAAGCCACCGATTAGATGAGCTGAACAGTCGTTCCTTCTTTATCCTCTTTTCAATTTCTTCCACGTCAAGCTCCTTTTCTTCAACCTCTTCAGTTTCAGTATACTTTATGGTTAGGAGCACCTTCTTGACAAGCATTCTCCGTCCAAAGCGCTGCGAAAAATCGCGTGCATTCTCGTCGATTTCGACCAATTTTATCTTGATCTGCAGCCTGTTGAGCGCATCCCTGCTAGTAAGGAGCCTCTCGTCAATGAACCTGTCGTAGCTCATACACGCTTACTCTGAATCCGAAGTATATTAACGTCAAGCCTTGGCTGGCATGAAAAAATAAAACGCAGTACCGTCAGTCCCGATTCCACATTTTTTCATTTTTACCTTCATTCCTTCTTTTAGATGCGTGGTGCTAAACGACCCAACAAGCTTGATGCCCGACATCTGAACCACGCCAAAAACTCCTTCTTTGCCTTTGATATGCGAGCTTGTAAACTCTAGCAGAATTCCGGTCATGTCTATTTTCTTCATTGATGTCTTTGATAGGCAGTGTGAGCATCGATGAGATGGCGGCCACGCGCTGGCGCCGCACAAAGTGCATGTTGGCATCCTAAATTCACCTTTCTTCAAGTGCTCGATGAATTTCTGCAATCGATCAAGTCCCCATAATGATTACCGTAGCTGAAGAGCCTGCCGCCGCAAGGTTGTGGACTATGCCAATCTTGCAGCCATTTACTTGCCTTTTTTCAGCTTTTCCTGCAAGCTGAGATGCGACTTCAGCCACCTGTGCTACACCAGTCGTCCCGACGGGGTGTCCGCAGCCAATTATCCCGCCCCTTGGGTTTATAGCTATTTCCTGCTGGTCTACAAATCTGCCGCCTTCGCCCTTCCTTGCAAAGCCGAGATCTTCATACGCCAGTATTTCAAGGATCGTGAATGCGTCGTGCAGCTCTGCAACGTCGATTTGCGCTGGATTTGTTCCAGACATTTCAAATGCATCCTGTGCCGCCCGCTTTGCTGCCTCAATTGTTGTAAGGTCGCGCGTAGCGTTGGCAAAGCTGGCTGAATATGTCTGCTGCCCTATCCCCGTTATCCAAACAGCGTTGTCAAGCTTCTTTGCCCTTTCTTCCGAAACTAGAAGCACGGCCGATGCGCCATCACACGGGGCAGAGCAGTCAAGTAGTTTGATTGGATCTGCAATCTTTTTTGAATTCATCACTTCATTCAGGGTAACTTCCTTTTTGAATAACGCATGTGGGTTTCTAGTCGCATTCTTGTGGTTCTTGACAGAGACTCTGGCCATCTGCTCTTCAGTGGTCCCATACTTTCTCATGTGAGCCTTCGCAAATATCGCGGCCCAATGAACAGGAACTACAAACGATCCGCGCGTAATGTCCCATAGTAGCTTATTGCCCGGGCTGTCTACTTTTTCTGTGCCAATTACAAGCGCACTGTCACATAACCCCGACGCAATCATTGCAAATGCAGAAGCGATCGCATTTGTGCCAGAGTTGCACAAGCTATCTATCCTCTGACAGACTCTTGGATGAATGCCAAGCATTTCCGATATTATTGCCGCGCTGTACTGGTCAGTTGCGCAGCTTGACAACAGAACTGCGTCGATCTCCTTCTGCACGTCGTTCTTCAGGATCTTCGTGCAGGGCTCGCAAGCTAGCTCGAGCAGCGACATTCGAGAATCCTTGGCAAACTTTGAGGTTGCCCACGCAGAGATAGCTACCCTACGCACTTCAAAAGGTTGACAACATCTCCCTAAAAGAACTTTCTGAATTCCCCACGGGGTTCAGCTGGATTATGGGAAGTGTAATCCCTGCAGACATGAACCTTACAAGCGATTTCCTGCATTCCTCTCCGCCGCCGCAGATTACAAGAGAGTCAAGCATCCTGTCCGAAACAAACTTTGCAGCAACATCCGCGCCGCCCTTGCCGTATTCGGTAGCGATGCTTTCAACTTCATTCCTGAACCCATTTTCTGACAGGAACTTACTATAGTATTTCCCGACTGCAACATAGAATGCAAGCGTTCTTGCCGCGCGCTCGCGGGCTTTTTCAGGCTCTTTGTTTGACAGCGCGCAGATAAATGACGAGGCAACCTCGAAGCTCCTCTCTTTTGTACTTCGTTTAAGCTCCGCAACTATCTTTTTCAGCTCGTCAAGCGGCCGCAAATACAATAGTACGCCGTCTGCTATTTCGGATGCAAGTGACACCATTTTTTTGTTGACCGCTGCCATAAAAATCGGGATGTGCTTTCTCGGCGGCTGGTGCAGGATCTTGAAATTGTTAGCCTTGAAAAATTCGCCATTGTAATTCACTTTTTCGCCGCTTGCCATCAGTTTTAAGCATTCCACATATTCTCTCATCCGGCTAGCTGGCCTTTCAAATTTCAGTCCATGCCAGTTCTCTACTATGGCGGCGGTGCTCGGACCGAGACCGATGATTGTCCTTTTATTTGAGAGCATGTCGAGTGTGGTTGCTGCCATTGCCACGGTCGCTGGAGTCCTTGAGTAAATGCTGATAATCGAAGTGCCAAGCCTAACCCTTCTTGTAATCTGTGACATTGCGCCAAGCGTAGCAAAAGACTCGCGCCCCCAGGACTCGGGGACCCATATAGAATCGACGTTCTGTTGCGAGTCGGCCAATTTGGTGCACGCAATAACATCGTGCATCGACAGTAGTGGCCCGAGGCTGTATCCTATTCTTGTGATGGTCATGACATCTTTGCAGCCTGCATCTCTTTGGCTGCTTCTTGAATGTCCTTGTGCGAATCGATTGAGCGCCAGAAAACATTCTGGTATTTTACTGCTTTGAGCTTTCCTTCCTTTGCTAGCGCAGGCAGGGCGGTCACTTCTATATTTCCGTTTCCGGGCAGGTACCTGAATACCTCTCGCGTAAAGTGGTATACGCCGGCGTTGATCCACTTGTCTTGGATTTCAGGCTTTTCAGCAAACCCGAGCACTTTGGAATTTCTGTCCAGCTCGACTACGCCAAAGGGGCTGCGAAGCGGAATGAGCGCGATGGTGTGCGAACCGGGAGTATTCAATCTATTTGGGTCAAGCTCTGTGAGAACGTCGCCGTTTAGCATGAAAAATGATTCCTCATCAGCAAGAAGTTCTTTGGCGTTTTTCAGTGCGCCGCCAGTGCCGAGGGGTTCTTCTTCAACCGAATATTCTATCTTGGCTCCAAATTTGCTCCCATTACCAATATGGTCGAATATCTGCTGCTTCATGTATCCTACACACATGACAAAATCCTTGACGCCGAATTTACTGAGCCACCTCACCTGCCACTCGATGATTGGAACATTGAGGACCTCTATCATGGGCTTGGGCCTCTGGTCAGTCAGCGGCTTTAGTCGCTTGCCAAAGCCGCCTGCAAGAACGACTGCTTTCATGATAACCAACAGTCGCCCGCTTCGTATAAAACGTTGTCATGACGTTGCTTTTTCGTTGTTAGCGAGGAGCCAGTGGAACTCCTGGTAGCATTCCTTGCACATGTCCTTGCCCTCGGTGTGGTCGCATTGGTAGACTTTGTCAGTTTCAACTCTGCACCGGCTGCATTTCATTTTTGAGTCGGCTCTTTGCCTTTTGAGGCAACTGTTTTTCTGTCGACTGCCACTTTCCACGCGCTCAGGCCTATCAAGACAGCGCCCATCGCCATAGTCAAGCTTATTGTTCGCGTTGCGCCTGACGACTCTTCAGATGCGAGCGCGCCTTGTCCAATCAGAGCAAGCATCCCTGCAATGATCAGGCCACCGTTCACTAACAAGAGTGCTGAAACTAATGGTGCATGCTCTTTGCGCGCGATTGCAAATCCGATTACCGACATCACCACTGCACCTCCGCCAAGTGCACTCCCCCTCACGGCTTCGTCAAGCGGCAAAAACCCTTTCGTTTCTGGAGATGCTGCTGCAGCCGCGGCGTCCGCACCATAGATTATCAAAAGTATCAGCGAGGCGACAAGAAGGCCTGCTGCAATTCCCTTCGCCATATGAGTAATAGTTCATAATCAGATTTAATAAACGTACGGTGCTTGCGTTACAAGTGCCTGCAGATGTCAAAGACTTACTATATTCTGCCATAAATGGGATAGGCAGGGAAAAGATCCAGATGGATATCGCTTCTGATATCGACATCAGCAAGCGATATTGTTTGGAAATTCTGGACAATTGTAAAAGCAGACTGAGCGCAGAAGCAAATGACGAAACGCTTGCAACATTATGTGAGGCGCTACTTCATTTCATGCTTACAGCATCTCTTTTGCCGTCTGAGAGAAAGGTCAGCATGCATGGCGCGGACCTCGACGTTGTCATTCCATCCACCGGGATATTGGGCAAGAGCCCCAACAAGTCGCTTGTAATACAAGTGATAAGGGGAAATGACCTTGCCACAAAGGCAAGGCAGGCGGAATCTGTACAACCGTACCACGAAAATATCTGGCTTGTATCAACAAAGCAGTTGCAGACTAGATATAGAAACTACCACCTTGGATCTGAAAGTCTTAAATATTCGTGCATCATTTCTGACATCAGCGCGTTCCTGTCAGAAAAGGGAGACCGCGGCCTGAAACTGCTACACGGAAGGTAAACTGTCCAGATCCACTGCTTTTTCAATTATTTTTCCAGAGACAACATGGTTTGTACCTTTTGAGAACGACAAGGTTCCAAGAACCTGAATGCCAGTCAGCCTTTCTATCATTTCTGGTGCTTTTTGCTCCGCAATGTTTGGTGTTTTTGGCATTTTGTTAACAATTATGCCCCTGATGTCGATGTCATATTCCTTGCAGGCCATTACGGTAAGCAGG
>CBQWHN010000013.1:0-14035 GCA_967728685.1 uncultured Nitrososphaera sp. | reverse complement strand
CCTGTCCCCCGCTGCCAGTCCCATCTCGTATTGTACTCACCTCTAAGGTAATAATGCTAGCTTTTTTAATGGCTGTATTGTAGGTGTTCCCTGAATGGCAAATAACTCCTGCTCGGTAGTCCTCCTAGAGCTCGGCGTGGCCGCGTTTGACCAAGGTGGCAGTCTCGTCGCGTCAAGAAAATTCGATAATGCGATCAGGTCGTACAGGCTCCTAAAGAGCGGCGCGATTCCTGACGAAATCAGGCCATTCATTGAAAAGCTGCGCCTCTTTGATCCCGTTACAACTAATGACGCAAGCGTCGCTGCAGTGCTGCGACAGACAGGATTGAATAGCCAGCTGATGCCAGACGACCAGCAGCAGTCGATACAGAGCAGCAAGCCCGGCTTTATAGTCAAAGCCGGCTTTGCCAACAACGACCAAGATGCCATGCAGGCCCTGCGGGAATTTGCTATAAATCTGTCATCTTCAAGGGTAAAGGAAGCTTCGGAGAAGCTTGACCTTCACATAATACAGTCGATAAACGCACTAGATGAACTAGACAAGATAATCAACACCGTGGGCGCGAGGATGCGCGAATGGTACGGCCTACATTTCCCTGAGCTTGACAACCTGGTGCAGAGCCTTGTCGCGTACGCTGAGATTGTGAGCAGGGCGGGCTTGCGGGAAAACATCACTCCTGAAATCTTGCAGAACGCCGGCATGCAGGACAAGAAAGTCGAGATATTGCTTGATGGGGCAAAGCGCAGCAAGGGGGGCGACATGACGCCGGAGAACCTTGCAATCGTTAAGAGGCTTGCAGATCAGGTCATAGCACAATCAGATCTTCGCAGGGTACTCGCAGATCACATCGAATTAGCGATGGAGACCGTGGCTCCAAACGTCAAAGAATTGCTAACAGCATCGGTGGGTGCAAGAATAATCGCCAAGGCCGGCAGCCTGGCTAGACTTGCGATGTTGCCTGCGAGCACGATCCAGGTACTTGGCGCGGAAAAGGCGCTGTTTCGGGCCCTCAAAACTGGGGCGCGCCCACCAAAACACGGCATACTATTCCAGCACCCTCTCATTCATTCTGCGCCAAAGTGGCAGCGTGGCAAGATTGCGAGAGCCATAGCATCCAAGGTGGCGATAGCAGCCAGGATCGATTTTTATCGCCACGCGGGCAAGGACAGCTCGATTCAAGATCGCCTCAACACCCGCCTTACCGAGATTCGGGAAAAGTACAAGGAACCAGTACCCGAAAAGGAAAGAGACAGAAAATACAGGGAGCACACACAGCGCCAGCAGGAATATGGCGGCGGCCGCAGATTTAGCGGAGGAGGACGCGATAGAGATAAACGTGATGTGAGGAAGAAGAAGGACAGAAGAAAACGATTTGGAAAGCGAAGCTATTAGGTGGATTTTGGTAAACGGTGAGAAAAATGCAGCCACCCTCAACCTTGTCAAAGGAAACAACGTCTATGGGGAAAAGCTGGTCAAATTCGACGGCGAAGAATACCGGCTGTGGGATCCATTCAGAAGCAAGCTAGCAGCAGCCTTGAAAAAGGGGATGAAAGGCATGCCGATAAAAAACGGAAGCAGAGTATTATATTTGGGCGCGTCAACTGGCACTACTGTCAGCCATGTTTCCGACATTATCGGTCCATCGGGTATTGTATTTGCAATCGAGCCTGCCACGAGGGTCGCGAGGGAACTTATAGAAAATGTTGCTTCAAAGCGCAAGAACGTTTTCCCCATACTTGAAGACGCAAGGAAGCCCCAGTCATATTTTGCAGTGTATGGCAAGGTCGACGTCGTGTACTGCGACATTGCGCAGCCTGACCAAACCGAGATCGCGATAGCAAACTGCGCTGCTTATCTAAAGCAAGGCGGCGTGATGCTCTTGGTCGTCAAAACCCGGAGCATCGACGTTACTATGGAGCCTCGTGCAGTCGTGGTGCAGGAAGCGAACAAATTGGAAAAGAACGACTTCTCAATAGAACAGATAATTAACCTAGAACCCTTTGACAAGGATCACGGCATGATTTGCTGCACGTTCAGGTCCTGAGCTTGCACTGGCCCGTTTGCTCAAGCAAGAGCCGAAGGGGCTTCCACGACTTTCTCGCAAATTCCGGCGCGCTACCGTTCTTGGCCACGTAGCGCCGGATAAAGCGCATAGTCCGGTCATCAGATGGATAGCCGCTGCCAATGGTTCGGTATCTGCTGCGGATGTGCCGGATCTCTTCGTCTCTCGTTATCTTGGCGATTATCGACGCCGCCGACACGACAACGTTGTTAGCATCTGCATGGTGCATCGAGTGCAACTTTGGGCTGCATTTTAAGTATTGCCCGATGTAATTCCTGTAGCGTATTGGGTTAACGTCGCAGCAGTCGACATAGACCTCGTCGGCGCCGATATTGTTAATGACCGCAGCCATTACTCTTGCCTCAAGCCTATTGAGCCCCCGGAGCGAAACATTGTCGTCAACTTCGACAGGGTTTGCCTTGCGGATGCACACAGAGTCAGCGACTTTCATTATTTTGCCAAAAAGTCTGGCGCGCGCTTTTGGTGTTAGTACTTTAGAATCCTTGACGCCCATTTCGGTAAGCTGCCAGATTTTTGATTTTCGGATGCTGACGCCCGCAACAACAAGCGGGCCAATTATGGAGCCGCGGCCCGCCTCGTCGACCCCGCCGACCAGTACGCCATCCTGCAACCACAAATTATCCACTATGCTGATTTGCAGGGTATTTATTATCAGTTACGCTTGTAAAAAAAGAATATGTATTTCTGCTATAAATATCGCATCCATGCAATCCTTGTATGTCAGATTTTGTGAGGACTGTGGAGGGCAGGACTATATTTCTGGTTCCGCAATCGTCGCTTACCGAAAAGGTCCCGCCCAAGACGCCCGCATTTTTCAACCCCGCCGCAAAACTCAACCGCGACCTCTCGGTTTTGGCGTACAGGGCTTATTCGCCCTCTCTGAGCCGCAAGACACTTGCCGACTCTCTCACCGGTATTGGCGCAAGGGCGCTCAGGGTCGCAGTAGAGGTGCCCGAGGTAGAGCACGTTTACGGGAACGACATCAACTCTATCGCGATAGAGACAGCCAAAAAAGCGGCCAAGATCAATTCTATAGATAATAAATGCCATTTTTCAATCAACGAAGTGTGTAAGTTTCTGCTTAACGGCGACAGCGAAGGAGAGCGCTTTGGCATAGTCGACCTGGATCCGTTTGGCACTCCCGCAAAGCACATTGACTGCGTGCTCCGAGCGGTTCTGGATGGCGGGCTCGTATCGGTAACCGCGACTGACACGGCAGTTCTCTGCGGCATCTACCCAGAAGTCTGCATGCGCCGCTACTACGGCAGGCCGCTTAACAACAGCTACGGCAACGAAACCGCAATCCGGTTATTGCTCTCCCTCATCGCGCTTACGGCATCGAGGCTTGAATTGTCTATCAAGCCGCTATTCGTGCATGCCACGATGCACTACCTGCGCGTCTACGCCTCAATCTTCGTGAGCAGCAAGGGGGCAAACGATGTCTACAGCAGCATAGGCTATGTAATGCACTGCTTCCAATGTGGCCACCGGTTTAAGGCGGAGGAATACAGCAGTGCAAAATGCGGATTGTGCGGGAACACGATGCGGACCGGAGGACAGCTATGGACAGGACCATTCCATGACGGGGAATTTGTGAAAAAAATGCGCGGATATGAAGCTGATAGGCAGTGCAAGAAGGTGCTTGATGCGGCAGCCGAGGAAGCAAGCGACATCCCGTATTATTTCAGGGCAGATGAAATCTCAGCCAAGATGAAGACAAATCCGTCTTCCGTGCAAAAGATAATCGAAAAACTCAAGTCGACTGGCTTTGTCGCGTCAAGGACTGCACTCAACCCCGGCGCGTTCAAGACAGACGCAAAGATGAATCAGATTTCGAATGTCTTGAAAGAATAATCACTTGTCAAATGGCATGGCTGCTATAGAACTGTTAAGGTAGTCCTGCATTTCCTTTTTCAATCCATCCAGCTCTTGCGAATCAGCTTTATTTCCACTTTGAATTTCTGTCTCCATTGTGCTCAAGTACTTTGCAAAGCTATCGAGCGCCTTAACGTATGTGTCAAAGCTCTCCTGCCACTCCTGTGCCGGCCTTGCGTCTGCAAGCTCCTTCCGCAGGTTCTGAATTTCAATCCGGTCACGGCCTATCTGGTTTATCATATCTGACGAGGTTACGTTTCCCTTCTTCCACTCTTCAAACTTTGAATCAATGTTTGTGGCAGTGATATTATGTCGGGAATAAACATCATTTATTATTTCTAATTCGGTGCGAGGTGGCGTAATAAGGGTGCCAACGGAGCTGCTCTGTGGTAAATACCATATCAAAAAGCTCGATCCAACGATCGCCGCCGCGATGCCGGCGGTCAAGGCCATGCCCTTCTTGGTTCCCAAACCAGCATAGATTTTGTGCTCTCCAATAAAAGGATAATCAAATATAGCCAAGTAATTCCACAGCTGCTAAATGAGCTCGGGACAGGCGCCGCCCAATATCGGCAAGATAACGTACCGGGAGAATCTGACGCAGGAACTTGCGATAATCCGGGTTCAGCCTGCAGACGGAAGCGCGGTGCCCGATTTCAAATCCGGCCAGTTCGTGGCACTCGGGCTAAAGCTCGACGGTGACGAAAAGATCACCTACAGAGCTTACTCGTTGTCTTCGCCTCCTGAAGAAAAAAGGTATTTTGAATTCTACATAAAGTGGGCGACAGAGCCAGTGATGGGCAAGCTTACAAGCGCACTCTTCAACTTGGGCATGAGCGGCGAACTCTACTGGCGCAAGCCTGCCGGTGCATTTACCATCGAAGACAGAAAGGCAGACGGGATGCCCGAGACCCGGCGTCTTGTGCTGGTGGCGTCAGGCACAGGCCTCGCGCCGTTCATCAGTTATGTCATGCACCTGAAAAACATCGGGTCGAAAAGGAAGCTAGTACTGCTACATGGCGCGAAATACACGCAAGAGCTTGGCTATCGGGGCATGCTTGAGAAAATGGCTTCAGACAACCCTGATTTCAAGTATCTCCCGACTGTGAGCAGACCCGACCACCCGCTGTCGCGGGGGTGGCGCGGAAACATCGGTAGGGTGGAGACGCTACTTGGGCCGCAGCTCGAAAAATTAGCGGGCGAAAAAATAACACCGGCAAACTCGTTCTTCCACATCTGCGGATACAAGGGGACCATCGACTCTGTTGTTTCGATCCTGAGCCCGCTTGGCTTCGTAACGAACAGGAACAAGCGCATGGACGGATCGTTTGACATCAAAATCGAAACATACGGCTGACAGCAACCCTCATTATGCTGTGCCTTCATAATTGAGCAGTTGTATGCGGCAAGAACCACGAGCTACCAAGGCTCGATTATGGTCGACATTTGCGATCTTGATCTGATAGGGAGCAAACTCGAACAAAACGATCTCGTAATCAACCTGACAAGGGAATACTACCAGCAGCAGGTCATCGAACTGCCCTATGCTCAAGACCTTCTTCACAAATGTGACATCGCAAACTTGGTTGGAGAAAGAATAGTGAAGCAGGCACTGGACATGAAACTGGCAAAAGAAGCCAGTATAAAGAGAATAGCCGGCGTGCCTTTCCTGATGATATACAAGTTCCAGCACAGGTAGAACTCCGGCGTTATTACCAGTTTTTGCAGCACTACACATAATAACAAAAGAGTGCTAGGTTTCAGTTGTTGTCAGAAGAGCCTGAAGAAGAGCTTCCAAAGGAAAAAGGACAAAAGGAGATGGATAGGGCCGACAGGCGGTTGTCGCGCCGAGAGCGGGAGAGCAGGCTGCTTGTAAAACGGTCCGAAGATTACGACGTTTTTGACAATGTCTTTGATGTTCCAACGCTTATGATTATCAACGACTTGAAGGACGACGGCGTGATAGAGCAAGTTAGGGGTTCGCTAGCCGCAGGCAAAGAGTCCAAGGTCTATACAGCCATCGCACCCGACAAGACGTCTCTCATACTAAAGATCTACCTCACTGTGAGCGCCGAGTTCAAGAAGCGCTTACAATACATTGCCGGCGACCCCCGGTTTTCCGACATAAAACCCGGGTCGCGCAGTCTGATAGCGGCGTGGGCCAGAAAAGAGTTCAAGAACATGCAGGCCGCGCGCGCCGCCGGGGTGAGAGTCCCGAGGCCAATAGCCGTAAAAAAGAATGTCCTTGTGATGGAGTTTGTTGGTGACTGCGAAGGCAATTCTGCGCGACCACTGATGGAGTCTGAAGTCACGTCTGATGACTACAGGCAGGTAATCGAGCAAATGACAACACTCTATCAAAAGGCAAGGTTAGTACACGCGGATCTGTCAGAGTACAACATTTTCAAAACCGACCGTGGCATTATGCTGTTTGACTTTGGTTCGGCAGTTGATGTCCAACAGCCAAATTCAAAACAATTTCTAGTCCGCGACGTAATGAACGTAAACAGGTTCTTTGAAAAGCGAGGAATTGAGGTTCTCGATGCCGCGCAAGCAGTAGAAAAAATCAAAGGCGAAAACAAATAATGAGCTTCCAGCACACAATGAAAATCCCAAAAGAGAGAATAGGGGCCATAATAGGCAAAGGCGGCAAGGTAAAACAGCAGATCGAAAAGAGGTGTGGTGTTGAAATAGAGATCGATAGCGAGAGTGGCGACGCGACGATTTCCGGCAACAAACCGGTGGAGCAAATGGAGGCATTTAGGGCTGTTGAGGTGATAACTGCAATTTCAAGAGGCTTTTCGCCTGAGAGGGCATACCGACTCTTTGAAGACGCGGAAATAATATTCCAGCAGATCGACCTACACGACTATGCCGGCAAGTCGCCAAACGCCTTGGAGCGCATCAAGGGCAGGATAATTGGCGAAGGCGGCAAGGCTAGACGTATGATAGAGGAGCTCAGTGGTGCGTACGTCTCTGTCTATGGCCATATGGTTGGCTTTATCGGCAATTTCAAGGAGGTCAAGCTTGCAACCAACGCAATAGCCATGCTTGCGAAAGGGAGCATGCACAAGAACGTCTACAACATGCTGCAGGATACAAGAAGAAGGGACAAAATGGACAGGATGCGGTTATGGGAAGACACTTACGACGAAGAGGGAGTCAAATCTTCTGAATCTTGATAGTGAGCACGCCGTTTCGATATTTGTAGTCGGATATGCCCATTTGCTGCGTCAACTCTAGCGGGACATCCCTCGTGAAATTCTGCCCACCCTTGATGCGGAGCATACCGTCTGTGAGCCTGACGTTTATTTGCTCTTCCGGGCCGGGTACTTCTGCTACGAAAACCATCTCATCTTTGTTCTTTATCAGGTCGTAGACCCAGTCCTTCTGCTTCTCGATGTCTTTTACAATCTTTCTATCTTCAGATCTTGCCATCAACTTCACTTCGCGCACCCAGTAGATCATGAGGCCGGACGCAGCTGTAAGAAATATAAAGCCAACGCCTCCCTGCGAGCGGGCAAGCAGTACAAACATCATCCCAATGAACAGTAGTGCAAGGAGCGGTACGATAAAGTCAACCGACCGGCTTGCGTACTTTTTCTTGTATCGAGCTATTAGGGGCCACCCCACGTGGGCATTTCCAAATGTAACTAGCGCCGCAAGATTATAAATCCTTATACGATTTGGCCGCCCCACCGCTTGAAAAGGCCGTGGTCGATGTTGAACTGGTCTAGAACCTTGCCTACCACGTGATCTATTAAGTCATTCATCGTCTTTGGCCTGTGGTAAAACCCAGGCATCGCCGGAAGAATAACTACGCCGGCACCGGCAATCTTGATCATGTTTTGAAGATGGATTTTGGATAACGGTGCTTCCCTGGGCACCAGTACGAGCTTGCGCTGCTCCTTGATGCACACACTTGCTGCCCTTGACACAAGGCTGTCGTCAAACGCGTTTGCAATGCTGGCAAGGTTCTTCATGCTGCAGGGAACGACAGTCATGCCATCAGTCTTGAACGAGCCGCTTGACATCGGCGCGGCCATGTTGTCGTCTTCGTAGCATTTCGTGGCAAGCGACCTGACGTAATCGGCAGTCTTGTCAGTCTCTATCTTGATGTTCTTCGCCCCCCATTCGCTCATAATAAGGTGCGTCTCAATCTTTAGCTTTTTGAGCACTTCAAGCGTCCTTATGCCATAGATTACCCCCGAGGCGCCTGTTATGGCCACTACTAACTGCAACTGTGTTTGATCGCCCCCCTCGCTATTTAATGATGGTGGCAAGAATTTAATTACGAGAGCGCTTGTTCACGAGCGTTGCTGACGGTTTTTGGCACGGTAGCCCTTGACACTACACGTACGCCTTTTAGAACGGAGATCCGGATACTGGGCGGCGCAGCCACCTTCGCATCCATTTCTTCAAGTATGTTCGCGCAGACATCGATCGTAGGAGTCGTGGGGTCGGACATGCCTGCCGACCACATCAAGGCGCTCACGTCAAGAAATATCGACACAAAGGGCGTCGTCACTGTGCAGGGAGGCAAGACATTCCACTATGACTCGACGTTTGATTACAACCTGTCAAATAGGACTACAAACAAGACAGAGCTTGGCGTCGTGGCAGGGTTTGAACCAGTAATACCGGAAGAATACGTAAAGTCTGATTACGTGTACCTTGCAAACAACGACCCGAGGCAGAACATCAAGATCCTCCAGCACTTCCGCAAACCAAAGCTAGTGGTGTGTGACACCATAGAATTTTGGATAAACGGCAGCCGCGACGATGTCGTCAAGATGATAAACATGACAGACGGAGTTGTGATAAATGACAATGAAGCGCGCCTCTTGTGCAAAGAAGTCAATCTTGCAAAATGCACAAGAAAAATTATGTCATGGGGTTCGAATTTTGTGATTATCAAAAAGGGCGAGCATGGTGCCGTTCTGTTTACAAATGATAATCAGGTGTTCCCAGCCGCTGCATTTTTCCTCGATGAAATAGTCGACCCAACTGGCGCCGGTGACTCATTTGCCGGCGGCTTCTTAGGTCACATTGCACGCAGGAACAAGTTTGATTTTGCAACTATGAAGGAGGCTGTGATATACGGCAACGTTATGGGCTCGTTTGCAGTCGAGGACTTTGGAGTAAAGCGTCTAATGTCCATAACAAAAGACGACGTTGAGGGGCGCTACAGGAAATACCGCAATCTTGTTCAGTTCTAACTCAAGATAAATAGTTGTCCGACTAACTGTCTAGCATGGGCAGAAGAGAGAAAAAGATCCTTGGCAAAAATGTGGTCAAGATCATCGACTTTCTAAAGAGGGCCTACTGCGACGAAATACCGCTAGAAGTAGGATAGCATGGCAGTCAACCTTTCAAACGTAGAACAGGCCATCCTTTCGGAGCTCAAGATAAGCAATGATGAGGCCAAGGTATTCTTAGCAGTAGTAAAGAAGGGGAAGATGGACGCAGCAAAGATCTCCAGCGCGCTTGGCTGGAACGACAGGCAGCGTGCGCTTGCGGCTGCGAAATCGCTTGTGGGCAGGGGCATGGTAATTGAAATAACAGAAACCGAGTTTGAATCGCTTCATCCGCGGTTTGCGATCACTAACCGTTACCGGAGGCGCTGCGAGGAAGAAGATGTGCCCTTCAAGAAAAACCTCAAGGTTGACAACATCGGCATCGTTCTGGAAAAGTCATATGAGGATGCAAGAACTAAATAGGTGATCACCCTGCAAGAGGAATATCGTAATGACGACTTCAGACCCGACTGGCGGCGACAAGGTGGTTTACTTTGGGGTAATCAACATCAACGAGAACGGCAAGACCATGGGCTCGGTGGACATTTGGCGCAGCCTGCTGACAAAGGAAATGTTCTGCGAGGAAAAGCGCTTAGGCATTGAAGAAATCGTCGACTACATCGGCATGCCGAAAATCGACAAGGACAAGAAATGGGCAGTGGCGATAAGCAGGGACAGGAAAGGCCATTTGAGGTGGCGGCTCGTGAAAATGATCAAAGAGGGCAACCTTTCATTCACGGATGCCGATGACAAATCAATTGAGGTAAAGATCAAGGATTTCAAGATCGCCGACAACGAATGGTGGAGCTTTTTGGTTGAAGAAAATGTGAACCGCAACATGGAAGTGGCGGATGGTCCAAAGAAATGATGCGAAAAGATGACGATGAAATCCCGGTTACAGTTTTTGTAAAAAGCACCAGCGGGGGCGAGGTGGCAAGCAAGCTGTCTGGATACTTCGTCGTGAAGGGTCACGAATTTAGGTTCACCGCGATCGCATTTGGCCGTATTGGCGGTCATAATGCGAGCGTCAAGATCGCCAAGACTACGCTAGAAAAAATTGTCAAGATGGGCATCGATCCGGAACAGTTGCAATTAACAATTCAGCGCAAGCTCATCGAAGGCGACATTGTACTTCCGGAAGGGATCAAACCGCCGTCAGAGTAGCGCGCCTTCAAGTGCGTTTCCGCACCCACATTTCTCTCTTTTGGCTGGAATCGTAGGGACGATGTCTGCGATCAATTTCTTTGTCTTTTCAACATTCTTCGCAAGCGTCTCGATTATCTCGACAGAACTGACAGGCTTGTCAGCCCAGACGTCATAGTCCGTCACCGTTGCCACCGAGACATAGCAGATTTCAGCCTCCCTCGCAAGGTTGACTTCGGGCACAAGCGTCATGCCGATTATGTCAGCCTCCAGTACATCACGGAAGAACTTTGATTCAGCCCTTGTTGAAAACCGTGGCCCTTCGATGCAGACGTAAGTCGCCTTATTGTGCATCGGGAATTTCAACTTCTTCATCCTGTCGATCGCGGTGCTGCACAGCTCAGGACAGAACGGATCCGCGACAGAAACATGGCACACCTGCCCGCCGTCGTAGAACGTATACTGCCTCTTCTTTGTAAAATCGATGAACTGGTCTGGGATTGCAATGTCGCCGGGTCTGTAGCCTTCTTGCAGGCTGCCCACAGCTGATGGCGCGATAATGCGCTTGACGCCAAGCTGCTTGAGCGCCCAGATGTTGGCCCTGCTGTTTATGCTGTGAGGCGGTATCCTGTGACCCCTGCCATGACGCGGGATGAACGCAATCTTGATTCCTGAATATTCGCCGATTGTTACAAGGTCAGAAGGTTCGCCATACGGCGTGTGCACTTTGATCTCATGCTTGCTACTGAAAAGCCCCGGGTCGTAGACGCCAGTGCCGCCAATGATCCCAATGTCCGCGCTATTCGCCATGATAGGTCACCAGGGACTGGACCTTGTAGCCTATCTTGCGCAGTCTGTCCACACCACGAAGGTCCGACAATTCAATGATGAATGCAAAGCCTGCTATCTTGCCGCCAAGCGTTTCTACCAGTTGCGCGGCTGCCTCAGCCGTCCCCCCTGTTGCTATAAGGTCGTCAGCGATCAATACGCTCTCGCCTTTGCCTATCGAGTTTTGCTGAATCTCCATTGTGGCACTGCCATATTCAATTTCATAGGATCTTTTCAAGGTCTTGCCCGGCAGCTTGCCTGCCTTGCGGACCATCACTACGCCCTTGCCAAACCTTAGTGCAAGTGCAGTCGCTAAGACAAAACCTCTTGATTCTATTCCTACCACAGTGTCTACCCTCGCCCTTGCGTAGCGCCGATAGAATTCGTCGGTAATATGATTGAGGGCATCGTTTCTTTTGAAAACGGGGTTGATATCGCGGAACAAAATACCAGGTTTTGGAAAATCGGGATAGCTGGCTACTATGTCGCGCAAGTCCAACTGTTTTGCCTTTGTTCCCACGACAGTTAAGCCATGTTCTGGCTATAAAAAAGATTACGAAGCTGCATACTTTATACGGTTGTGCTGCGAAATAATGACAGTGCCAGCAGAGCAGCAAGTGCAGTTCCGCGAAAGGGTAGCAAACCTGAAGGATTTTGGCGAGACCTTCGAACTGGTCAAGTCAGTCGTCCTGCAAAAGTTTAGGATGCACAGGGCAGGACTGAGCCTGATACTGCAAATGATGCCAAGTAATCTTGGCGCGTACCATATGCTGGGCTCCAATGCTATAGTTATGAACAGCTACCTCTTGGCAGCTGTCAGGAAAATCGCCGGCTCGACTGAAGAGTACAACTCATACATGTTCATGGTGCTTGCCCATGAGTATCTACACAGCCTGGGCATCATTGATGAAAACACTGTGCGCCAGATGACCTTTGAGTTATGCAACTGGATGCTTGGCGACGACCATACAGCAACAAGAATGGCAAAGCAAGATCCCTCTACAATATATCCGGAACTAAGATCACTTTTGCAGTCGCAGTTCAGCAAGGAGTTCCAGGTCGTCAGGAACTTCGACAGGAAAAACCAGACATACATACAGTAGTTGCCTTCAGCCTAATTGTGTAAAAACTACAGAAAATGTTGTTACTTTTTTACTAAATCACATCTAAGAAAATATAAATAACATTCAAGTGCTAGTACTTTCACAGTTGGCAATAAAGAACGGGGCAGAGTACATCCAGAGCCTTAGGGGCAGGAAGCTCAAGATCTATCTTTTCGGAGAGCTCGTAAAAGAGCCGGTTGACCATCCAATGATCCGGCCGTCGATAAACGCAGTTGCAGAGACCTATGACCTAGCTGTAGAAGAGCCAGAGCTTGCGTCAGCAAAGTCTTCGCTGACAGGCACTCAAGTCAACAGGTTTCTGCACATCGTAGATAGTGCGCAGGATCTGGTTAATCAGAATAGGATGCAAAGGAAGCTTGGTCAGCTCACTGGCACCTGCTTCCAGCGTTGTGTAGGCATGGACGCACTCAACTCATTATACTCTACAACTTTTGAAATTGACCAAAAGCACGGCACGCAATACCACAAGCGTCTGATCGAATTCATTAAGAACGTCCAGCGCGACAACCTAGTGATTGGCGGCGCGATGACAGACGTCAAGGGCGACCGCAGTCTTTCCCCATCGCAGCAGGAAGACCCGGACATGTTTGTGCACATTACAAAGCGCGACAGCAAGGGAATTTACATCACCGGCGCAAAGGCCCATCAGACTGGCTGCATCAACTCGCACTGGATAATGGTCATGCCTACAATGAGATTAAAGGCGGAGGACAAGGACTATGCTTTAGTTGGCGCAGTCCCGGTGGACGCGCCCGGTATCACCTATATCTACGGCAGACAGTCGTGCGACACAAGAAGCATGGAGGGTGGCGAAATCGACGCCGGCAACGTCATGTATTCCGGCCAGGAGGCCATGGTGATCTTCAAGGACGTGTTCATTCCAAATGAGCTGATATTCATGAACGGCGAATATGAGTATGCCGCCATGCTGGTAGAACGCTTTACATGCTATCACAGGCGCAGCTACGTGTGTAAGACTGGCCTCGGCGACGTTCTGATAGGCGCGGCAGCAGCAATTGCCGACTACAATGGCGTAGCCAACGCTTCACACATAAAGGACAAGTTGGTCGAAATGACCTATCTTAATGAATCAATATTTGGTGCAGGAATCGCGTCTTCATACATGGCTCACAAGACGGCATCCGGGAACTGGCAGAACGACGACATGCTGGCAAATGTCTGCAAGCATAGTGTAACCCGATTTCCATACGAAATAGGCCGGATGGCACAGGACATTGCTGGCGGCCTTATGGTCACGATGCCCTCAGAGAAAGAGTTCCGCAGCCCAGAGACAGGACCGCTTCTTGAAAAATACCTAAAGGGGAGGAAGGGAGTCTCGACGGAAAACAGGATGAGGATTTTGAGGTTGATTGAAAACATGACACTTGGGCGAAACGCTGTAGGGTACCTCACAGAGTCCATGCACGGTGCAGGATCACCTCAGGCACAAAGGATCCAGATCGCCCGACAGATGCAGCTGGAATACAAGAAAAAGGCTGCCAAAAAGTTGGCAAGCATCAAAGAAGGCGAAGCCACAGAGACAGCACTCGAACCATCAGAATATTTTGACAGGATATTTGGCAATAACGAAAAGAATAGAACCAAATAGCTGGAAAATCGCTAGCGATATTAGGCCATTACTCTTTTTTATTCTTCCATTCAACTTGCCTTCAAAAAGGGTTAT
>CBQWHN010000012.1:0-14095 GCA_967728685.1 uncultured Nitrososphaera sp. | reverse complement strand
GACGGCATTTACGTTCTAAGGAGGTTAAGGCAATACAACGGGCTTGCAGAAGAGGCAAACGACCAGGAAATCGCCGACAGCATCATGCTCCTTGCTCATACAGAGGGCATATTCACAGAGCCGGCGGGCGGCGTGTCAGTCGCCGTGCTGAGAAAGCTTGTGGAAGAAGGTAAGATACAGAGGGATGAGCGCACAATCTGCTACGTCACCGGCAACGGCCTGAAAGCTACAGAAGCGATTATAGGTCTGCTGCCAAAATTGAATGCTGTCAAGCCGGACGCGGCTGAAGTCGCGGCAATGATAAGATGGTAGAATTGGCCAAGGTTGAATTTGTAGTTCCTTCAGTATTGAACAAAGGGCAGGGTGAGAAAAAGATCTCACTAGAGGCTTCTGATCTTCAGGACGCATTTGCAAAGATCTCTGAGCAGATGGGCGATGATTTCAAGCGCAGAGTCTTTGATCATAATGGCAAGCCCCGGTCGCTGATCAACATCTACATCAACGGCAAGAACGTGCGCTTTAGCGGCGGCATGGCAACTCAGCTAAACGACAACGACTCGGTCTACATCCTCCCGGCCGTCGCGGGAGGGGCAGAGTTGACAAGCGAGGAGCTTCAGCGCTACTCGAGGCAGGTCATGCTTGAGGAGATCGGCTTTGAGGGTATGGAAAAGATAAGGAGCGCCAAAGTGTGCGTCGTCGGCGCCGGCGGCATTGGTAACCCGGTAATTACGCAGCTCACCGCAATGGGAGTTGGCAAGATCCGCATTGTTGACAGAGATGTCATCGAAGTTACCAACCTGCACAGGCAGCACCTCTACACGGACGACGACATTGGTCGCGTCAAGGTAGAGGCAGCTGCGGAGCGGCTGCGCAGGCTTAACCCGACAGTCGAGATAGAGCCGGTGCCAACGTCTGTGACAAGATATACTGCCGATGCCATCGTCAAAGGCTTTGACATTATCATTGATGCACTTGACAGCGTCGACGCGCGCTATGCCCTCAACGACGCGTGCATCAAGCACAACATTCCATTGATCTATGCCGGCGCAATTGGCGTGACAGGCTCTGTTTGTACTATTTTGCCAAATAAATCGGCGTGTTTGCGCTGCATGTTCCCCGAGCTGAACGAAGATGAAATGCCTGCTTGCAGCACTGAAGGCGTGCACCCGTCCATACTGTACCTGGTCGCAGGCATACAAGTGTCAGAGGCTGTCAAGATAATCACCGGCAAAGAGCCAACGTTGGTAAACAAATTACTTTACATCGACCTGAACGAGCTGTCGTTTGACAGGATTCAGATGTTCCGCCAAGAAGAGTGTCCGTCGTGTGGTTCTACTCGGGGGGAAATCGAGGCAGTTACGAAAGAGTTGATAATTGAAGAACTCTGCGGCCGAGACAGGGGCAAGCGCACGTGGACCGTGACCCCTACCAAGCCTGCGCCCATGAACCTGAGCAGCATTAGCAAGAACGCCGAGTTGCTGGGCTACCAGGTCAAGACCAGGGGCAACCTCGGGATAACGGCCGTCAACTCTGGCAGAATGTCTGTCAGTTTCCTTTCAAGCGGCGCGGCCACGATTGTGGGTGCAAAGGACGAAGAGGACGCAATCAAGATTTACAAGACGTTTGTCGGCGGATCCTAGCCCATAAATTCAGTCAGGCTGGACTGCATCTTCTTTTCTTCCTTGAAAATCAATTTCAGTTCCATCGCTATCGATTCTACCCTGCTGCGCAGGTAGTCGTTTATCTGGTATTGCCTGCACATGTCAGTCGCAATTCCTAGGTATTTTTCGACTGCACCTCTGGTGACGGTTTGTATGAGCTCGTTCTGACATTCGGTGCACCGGCCTACGAGCGGCATTCTGCGGAACTTTGCGCCGCATGTCGTGCAGCGGAATGTTTGAGAAGAATATGACCTCATGTTGCCCATGATGTCCGGCAAGATGTGCGTCGTTAGCACCATTGCAGCCACTTCGTCCGCATCTACAGCACTGATCAGCTTTGCCGTGTTAAACTGCATTTTCAATTTCTCCTCCATGGTGTTGAGCGTAGAATACGCGCTCCTCTGCACTTTCGTCGTCAGCGAATCGGTGAGGTGGGTAAAACCGTAGCCAAAAAATTGATGTTCGTCGCCTATCCTATTCTTGATGGTCTCTATCAAGCCTGCCACGTCGGCGGCTTTTCCCTGCTTCCAAGACGCTTCGTAGAATTCAACCGGGTACGTGCTTGCGATGTCGACGTTGTGTGCCTGTCTCTGCACCTCATGAGGGAGCACCACAGGTTGTATCAGCAATGGCGCATCCATCAGTCCGCCTATCTTGTCAGGCAAAAAGTCAAATGAAAAGTTCAGGAAGGCGTCCATAAGAAGCATCACCGAGTCAGCGTCTCCGTCGCAATCACGGCGCTTGGCAGAGTGCCAGACCGGCGACGCAAGACATACCTGTGAGTCTGTAAAGCCGATTATCCTGCCCATAATGCCGACAGATGTGTGGGGCGCAAGGCCCACAACCAGGTGACCAGCCAGGTCGTCGACAGACGAAATGTTGTAGAACGGTTCGAGATCATACAATTTTGCAAGCTCTTCGTCGATGAATTTAGCCGTATTGACAAGATGGTGCGCAGCGTCGCGGGGGATAATGACATCCTGCATCATCAATTCGACGATCTGGTCCGCCGAGGTCAGCTCTTTGCCAATGTAATCGCGGGTGTATCCCATCTCTTTTAATTTCTTAATGCTAACAGAGATCCACTTCGGCTTAAAGTGGGTCAGCGGTTCGTTCGTAGCGTCAAACCGAATGGTACCGTCCTTGAACACGTGGAGGCCGTGCTTTTGGCGCAATATCCCCTTTTCCAGAGGCTCTGCAGACCTGTGACGGCTCATGAGTGACTTGACTCCTTTGAACGGCTCTGTCGGCGCAACGCCTAGCTTTTTTCTTGCCTGCTCTATCGCTGCCTTGAGCGGATAGCTGGAAGACGAGTATGTCCTGCCTTCCTTGCCGCAGCGCGCACATTTTTCGCCTTCTTCGACCTCCGCTCTGCATTGCATGCAGAGGTTGCGTAGCATGGTCGAAGCGCCGCAGATACGGCAATGCGTGCCGATCGACAGCATTTTACAATTATCACAGTAGCGATTCGCGATTTCTGTGAAGAACGAATCTTCTTTGCATGCCTTCAATATGTCTCGGGTAGCGCCCCCTTTTGGGCCGACCGGAAACAGCACATGTACGGGCGGTTTCATTTTGCGCTCGGCTGCCTTTTCCGGCCTGCCAACCCTCACCGCAATAGTAGACGCAAACTTTGGCATTACGAGGACGCCTGATGATTTGCTTACAAATTCTATTGCGTCCTTCGCTTCAACGACTGGTCCGCCGAGCAGCCTTCTCAATGAGATTATCTGGTCATTCTCGAGTCTGATCCTGTCGTTCGCAATCGAATGCGCGACCCCAAGCCGTTCGAGAATGTCTTTCAATCTGGCGTCATGTGGCATTTCATCGTCCAGTCTGTCTTTGAGGTAGAGTGTTTCGTCAAGGCTTATAGTGTCCCAGTAGAATGAGTATTTTGGATGAAGCGGCACACCTAATTTGCTTATCTCAAACGCCTCGTCGACCGAAGGCGCAGCTAGCGGGTTTTCAGCTAGATAGGCCAGCCTTGCCCTGTGGAGATCTGCGGACGTTGTTTTCAGTTTTGATCTAAGTTGCTGCGACCATATTTCCTCAACATAGCTTGCGGGTTGTAATTGCGCGTTGTTTTCAAGGAAATCGCCGTAGCTTATCAGCATGTCCCCAAGGTACAGAATCTTGGCCACGTTTGGCCGGACCCTTTCCGCCTGCTCCACCGTAAGCACAGGCATAACCCTGCCATCGTCGAGCCTAACTATCGGGGCTTCCAGCGTGTCAACAAGGGCTATCGTGGATGCCTTTCCAGGCATGTCCATCTTGATCTGTGTGCCGGCGACAATAGCGTAATTGAGTAAAGCCGGCACTGCCGGGTGTATCCCCACAGTTGCAAAGCCGGTGTTGTAGCACCGGCCGTACCGGAGTCGAAAGCCACCTATCTTTTTTGCCATCGAAAGCACGGGCCTACCGGTGATGACTTCGGACATTCTGTGCTGAGCTGCGTCGTCATCGCCAGTCTGAATTGCTCCTTTTAGGTCCTGCAGCCACCCCCAGCCGTCCAACTTTAGTGTCTCAACTATTTTTAACAGCTTCCTGCTGCGGCCAATGAGCCCATCGTTCATCACCCTAAGAGTTCCACCGCGCACCCTGTCGGTTGTGATCCGGCGCATGCTCTTGTGCCCTACCACTTCGACTGGGTCTGTATCGACGCCGTCGAGCTCGACTGGCAGGTTTGAAATGCACTTTATAACGTCTTCGTCAAGGACCTTGAACTGAAAGCCCATGACTTCACGCTCGTAGATGCGCAGTTCTTCGACGAACCTTCCGGTTTCGTCGTCAAACGAGTTTGCGACGTACTTGGCAAGCCCTGCAACCTTCCTTGCGTGGTCTGCTATTAGCATGGTGAGCGCAGCTTCTGTTCCGCCGGCCGACCTGATTGGGCCGGCAAATGCCACGGACAGGTATTGCGAGCCGTCCGCGTTGTTTTTTATAGTAACGTCGGATATCCCTTGTAGCGGTGCAATAGTTACGCCTTCTGTAACCACAGCTAATGATACGCGCACGGCATTTTCAAGCCGGGTCCTCAAGTCGCCTGACCCGTATTCACCGGCCGCGATCTCCTCAGCTATCTTTAGCGCGGCCTTTTCCTTCGTCGTTGCCGCAAGCAGGATGCGCAGCCTATCCGCGATCTCAATTTCGTGCATCTTGGCGACCCTGTCTGCAAGGTCGTAGGCTATTTTGGGCTCTACAATATCCGCAACGTCCATTCCTCGCCTCCTGGCCTTTAGCGCGTGTTGGTAGTTCTGATAGACTTTCTTGAGAATATCCTGGTGGTAGCGCCGGTAATAAGCAGGCATTCTCACGTCCTTGAGACGGGCCTCGGCTTCCTCTAGCATCATATACTATCGCGCTCTGATTGCCTTGACTATCGACAAGAATTTTTCCTGCCAGTTGCCGTCCTTTTCTATCATTGTGCCGATGACGATGATGTCGGCGCCGGCTTTGGCTATCTGGGCCGCAGTATCTGGTGACCTTATGCCGCCTCCAACAATCAGCGTTCCCTCGTACTGCTTCCTGACTGCCGCAACCATTTCTGGCGGCACGTTTTGCGACGCGCCTGAGCCGGCCTCTAGATACACAAAGCGCATGCCCATGTATTGCGCTGCAAGTGAATACATCACTGCAATGTTGGGCTTGTGGAACGGGATCCCCCTAGCCCTGCCTACGAACCAGGCTGCTGTACCTTCGCCCACGATAATGTAGGCTGTCGGTAATGGTTCTATGCCGTATTTCTTGACCGAAACTGCGGCAAGTGCCTGTGCTTCTGTGATAAAGTAAGGATTTTCTGAATTCAACAGTGAGCTGAACAGGATAGCATCTGCCTTTGGTGATACGCCCGTGACATTTCCAGGAAATAATATCACAGGTATCTTAATCCTGGTTTTGGTCTCCGCCACTACCTTGGCCAGCTCTAACTGGTCAGTGATAGACGAACCGCCCACCAAAATGGCAGTGGCCCCGTTCTCCTCCACTTTCTTTGCAGTTGCTGCTGCGTCCGAGGAGTTTTCAGAGTCGATAAGTGGAAGGCAGATCGTGCCGTGTTTTTTTATCTCATCGCGGAGATATTGCTCTACCTTTCCTAATGCCACTTCCCCTTTTGAAGCGAGCTGGTCATTTTAAAGTTTGATGCTACCAATATTTTTATCCTAGTGCGCTATACAGATCTGTATAGCATTCATGGTGAAAGGAGAATCCAATTCTAACAATCTTTATGGGCATCTTGTTGCAAATTCTCTATTTACTCCACGCCAGTTGTCAATAATTTCTAAAAGGCTGCAGGGTGGCGGCCGGGCACAAGACATCACTTCAGGAGCCTATTACAGGCAGGTCGGGCAATGCCGGGACAAGGTAAATGCGGTTCTTTACAGCATGATACTTCTGCAATCGACGGGGATTGTGCAGCCGGAAACGCTGAGTGCATTGAGCAGACTTGCAGAGCAGTTACGCGTGATATTTGCTTCGAAAAGTAGTGATGTTGCCAGCCGGCTGAGCGTGAATGATGTGATATCTGTGATTGACCAGCTGGTAAAAAGGATGTCAAAGTTGTAAAATAATGTTGTTCTGCAGTAATATATCACGGTGCTGCAACATAATGGCGTGACATGATCTTAGACTTGTCCTTCCTAGATAGTGACCTTGTGATATCAAGCGTCCTTGCGTTTCTGGTTGGGATGGCAAGTGTGATGGTCTACATTCGGATAAGGAGTGCCGGGGTGGAACGCCGCTATAGGGCAGACGAGGGAGTCATAGAAGCCATCGTTCTCGAGTACACACGTAGACTGCGTGACTATGACAAAGTGATTGCAGGACTTTGTGCCAAGGTGGACATTATGGAAGCAAGGTCGGAAACGCCTCGAACCGTCACATCACAGCCATCACATCACGCGCAACCTCACATAGCGCCGCCTAGTGAGCCTGTGACAATCACGCAGCACGCGATTGTTGAGAATCAGGAGGCCAACGGCACTACAGATTATATATTAAAATTGCTCGCAGAGAAGCCACTTACTTCAAGGAAGGTTCAGCAATCGGTCGGCAGGACTCGTGAGCACACCGCTCGCCTCATGAAAAGGCTTCACGACTCAGGTCTTGTGAGTAGGGATGTCAATTCAAAGCCGTTCCGCTACTATATCACTGACGCAGGTCGAGAGAGGCTGAAGGAGAAGCTTGCACCTGCTGCTGTCTAGTTATTTTGTAGACCCACTCTTTGCCCTGACGGTTTCTCACTAGCCTTCCCCTTTCTGAATATCTTGAGAGGTAGGTCGAGATGATGCTCAATTTTATGGGCTCGTTGTACTGGTCTTCATATAGTTCGAGGATGTCAGTCGAGGTGAAACCGCCATAGGGGAATTTTGCCTCAACTAAGCTCCATATCTTGTCACCCACCGAACCCGGTGGTGTGCTAATATGCGTCTCACTCGCGTCGTTGCCATTTGGCTCGATGTTGAGGAGATCCATGAACTCGACTATCTTCAATATCTTCTCTTTTGATACGTTTCCCTCTAGTGAGAGGTTGTACTTGCTTCCCTCGGCGTCTTCTAATTCTATCTTGAACCTTCTCTTTCCCGAGCTCATACCAAATAGGTAGCTTGACCTGTTAACGTCTTAACACTTAACAACAGCTCTGCTATTGTTGATAACAAACAGCTTAGCTGTTGTTAACCGCGCTTGAGAGAGATGTTATTCTGGTTAACAATCACTCCGGGTTAACCGGTTTTTGTTACAAAAATCTGTTCATTTGCAGTTCCAGTGGAAATGAAGGGGTTGCTTCAGGGTATGTTAACAGTGCCAATACCGTCATTAACCCTCCAGTGGAAACAAAGGGGTCATTATCAAGCCTTTTCTACAGGTGATGTTCGTACCCTGTTAACACTAGCCGAAGAACGAAGTTTCGTCGCATACTGAGACCCCTGGCTTTCCTATGCAGACCCACTCTCACAGCTCATGTAAAATCAAAGTCATTATATTGATATGTTAACTAGCTATAGTTGATTTGGCCGGTTAAAAACGACCTGTTAACGTGACTGTTAAGATAAAGTTAACAAGTTTGTTTCTGGAAAGGAAAAGAAGGGGTGGCGGCTGGTTAAAATGGGTGCACCCATCATGGTGATTAACAATTGAGCTTCGACATCGACAACATTTTCAGCAAGGCCGCAACTGGTAGATCGCTTGTCAAGAATCGCCAAGTCCTGACAATTGATTATGTGCCGGAAAAACTTCCATTCAGGGATGAAGAAGCAAGAACACTGGCACAAGTTCTCTCCACACTCTTCAAGGGGGCGCGACCATCGAATCTGTTACTGTTCGGCAAGCCCGGAACCGGGAAGACAGCAGTGGCCAAAAATGTTGTTGACCGTCTTCAGAAAAAATCCAACGAATTGAAAATAGATGTTACGGTCATTTTCATAAATGCAAAAGCTGCAGGCAGCGCGTATAAAGTGCTGTTTGAAATTGCAGAAGACCTTGGCATTAACAAGGAGCAGGGCAAGCAAGTGCACTTTACCGGCCTGTCGATGGGCGAAGCGACCGACAGGATATTACAATACATACAAAAGAAAAAACTCCACTTTATTCTAGTGGTAGACGAAATAGACTCACTGGTCGACAAGAGCGGCGATGATATACTCTACAACTTTACAAGGGCAAACCAGCGTATGGGCAAGGGAGGTTTTATCACTCTCATCGGGATCTCCAACAGTCTCACGTTCAAGGACAAGCTCGACCCCCGTGTGAGAAGCAGTCTCAGCGAGGAAGAAGCGGTATTCAACCCCTACACAGTGGAGCAACTCCGGCAGATCCTACACGAGCGCAGCAAGCTAGCCTTTGGCGAGGGCGCCATTTCGGAGGCGGCCATCAACCTCTGCGCGGCGATCGCCGGGAGGGAACACGGCGACGCAAGAAAGGCCATCGATCTGCTCAGGGTCGCGGCAGAGCTTGCAGAAAGGGAAGGCGCCGCCAAGGTTGATGAAAAACATGTACGTGCAGGCCAAGACAGGATCGAAAAAGACGCGCCGTTTGTTGCACTAAAGAATGCCCCTGCCCACCACAAGCTGGTAATAATTGCAGTGATAAAATCAAAGAATGGGATTACGGGTGAAGTGTACGATCTTTACCTGTCGCTCTGCAAGCATGGAGAGCAAAAACCACTGACCCAGAGACGAGTTACCCAAATAATAAGCGAACTTGAACTGCTTGGCCTTTTGTCGACGGACATTGTCAGCCAAGGCCGGTACGGCAGATCCCAAAAGATCAAGATGACGATACCACCTGCAACCGTGAGGGATGCTTTCAAGGACGACTCTTTAGCGCCGCTCATTGATTGAAATCCTGAACGAACGGCTGGAGCGTCGCTAGGTTAACAATAATGGCCATGCCCGGCGTCGGCATAATGCCCATAGTCTGCTGATACTTTGTTTGACTCTGCCACGCTCCTGAATTGACGACAAGCGTTCCGCGGTAGCTCTGCACGTCCGTTACATGCACGTGCCCCGAATGAAAAATGTCGGGCACGTCGGAAATGACCATCATGTCCTCTTGCTCTGGGGCGACGGGAGTCCGCTCCCCATATGTAGGAGCGAGGTGCCGGGCCTTGAGAAGCACCTTCATCGCTTCCGCCGGCCTTGAATAACTGAGGCCGGGGATAGTGGCAATGATGTCGTCTAGGCTCTGGCCGTGGAACATCAACAACTTGACGCCGTTCAGATTCACAAAGGCAGGGTTGCCAAGCATCATGCAGTTTTCAAGGCCGTAAAGATGATCTGAAGGATCTTTCCCTGGGATTGCAGGCTGTGGAAGCGCTCGCCTCCCCGGGTCGTGGTTGCCCGGTATCACAAGCATTTTGATGTGCCTAGGTACTTTGGCAAGCAGTTGCACAGTGTGTTTCATCTGTTTGATGGCGTCCATTTCTAGCAATTCTTTATCTTGGTTTGGAAAAATGCCGATGCCATCTATCAAGTCGCCACCGATGCAGAGGAACTTGATCTTGTGGACGAGGTCGTTATCAGACGATAACCACTCTAAGAATCGCAAAAACTCTTTTTCCATGAAATACCTGCTTCCGACGTGGAGGTCTGAAATCAATACCGCATACGCTTCCGACTTGCTCTTGCTCGGAAGATGTTCAGGAATGTCCGGCGTCATGATGCTCTTGACTGTCAGGCCCGGCGCGCCCTTGCCATTTTCAAGCTCGAGCATGACCATCTGATCCATGGCAAGCGCCGACGCGTGCTTTTTCGCGTCCTCTGTCACTGCAGTCATGCTTAAAATCCCGGTGTAGTCGTCAACTGCGATTTCGATCCCATTTTTCTTAGTGCGTCTTGACATCAGCAGGCCGGCCACCATGGTCGAGCTGGCTACGGCATGAAGGGTTATTTTGTCCCTCCCAGCCTGCCTGCTGCCATGAGAACTTTGTTTCACCGCGGCTATCTTGGATATGCGCTTGCTGTCAGGTCTCTGGGCAAGAATGCGCATCGACTTTTCAAATCTGCTCCTGAAAAGGGCCGCATAGCCCTCGACACCCTCTCCGGTGGTCACCTTGGAGGTGGGGTCCATCAATACCGTGCATTCCTGCTCCACAGGACCGTCGTATTTCTTGGGACTTAACAGGCTCTTGATGTCGTCGACCAAGATGACCGCATTTTTCGCCGGCTTTTTAGATTTTATTATATCCTGCACAGTCTTGAGCACGTCAGTCTCAAGCACCTTCAGCATCGCAAACGCGTCGGGGTGTACCTGGAATCCCTTGCTAACCGCGTACGATAATGCACTGGAAACTTCATTCTGTAAAGCCACGTTGCTCCCGTTCGTTTTGATGCCGAGCTTCGTCCTTAAGTAGATTTCTGTACCCGGCATAGTCTTATCCCAGAACGTTATCTATAATAGCATCATTGAAGAAATTCTGTGGAAGGTGCAAAAAGGAACTGTCAAGCGATTCGAAATACCTTCTGTGCGAGGAATGCCATAAGCGCGTCGTTATGTCCGAAGAGGACAGGGCATTTTACGAAAACTCGCGCCTGCACTATTAGGCTAACGTTATAATTGGCGTAGACACGATTTCCTGCCCGTTGGAGGTTCAGCAGTCAAGACCACAGGTGGTAGCTGGTCTCTCGATCTCGGCATTGACAATGCTCTACTCCGTCATGCTGCTCGGCGTCTACATCACATCCTCGCACCAAGGACTGTCCTGCACAGAGTGGCCGCTCTGTCCAAACGGCTTTGGTCTGCCGTCAGAGAAGTATTTCTTTGAACACTATCACAGGGTCATGGTTATAATTGCAGCTGGCTTGATCTATGCAACCGCTGCATACGCTGCCAAGAATGTCAGGCCGGCACGCAGGACGGCGATAATAGCGGCAATTGTAGTGTCTGTGCAAATTGTGCTGGGCATGTTGGTCGTAAATACGAACCTGGACTCACTGCTCGTCGCGACCCACCTTTCCACAGGCATCCTGCTCTTTGCCATGATTCTCATGACGTTCTTGGCGTCGTACAGACTGGCCAGAAAACACTGAGATACCGTGCACGAACTTTACAACATGTCTTGCAAAATTACTGGCAAGTGGTAAAATCAATGACCCAATTCCTTATCTTGTGGGCTTTGAGAACATCCCGCGCACAATTGCACTTTCTTCGAGGTATCTAGATCAATTGACCATCATGCTTAATACAAAAAACACTGCGAAAAGAGAAGAAGAGAGTTGAATCAACCAATTCTTCTCGTAGACCAAAAGCCCAACACAGCATCCCTGATGTCAACCTACCTTCGCGCAGACGGCTTTTCGGTGGACCACACGCCAGACCCTTCCGAGGCCCTGAAATTTGCGAGCGAAATGAAATATAGGATTGTCATCACCGACCTCGTAATGCGCGGAATGAGCGGGCTGGATTTATACCGAGAAATTCGCTCATACGACGGCGAGGTCCGGTTCATGTTTCTGCTCTCTGTTTCAGCCGAGGCCCTCAGACTGATGGGTTCGCTTTACAGAGATGACGTGATAAAAAAAGAGCCGCTATCGATAAACGAAGTCATCTCGAAGGTCCGCGCGGCTCTCACGAGTAGTCGCTGAATATACTGTTGATGCTCGACAATAGATCGTTGCGCAGCTGTATAACCTTCCTGCGCTTTTCTCCGTCCAGATCTGTCATGAGCAGCGCGTCGAGACCTTCTACCAAATACTTGATATTCGTCATAGTCAATAGATTCCTCTCTTCTTCTTGATTCTTGCTTGCCATTGCCCCACATCTATATGGAACTGCTTATTATTAATCTCACCGGAATCTTTCTATTAGAAATAGTATATCTAACGCCTACGAACAACTTGCTTTGTGGCGGAGAGCCAACAGAAGACCATAATCAATCTGTACAACTCTGGCGTCCCTTCAGACGTGATTGCGCGTCAGCTCGACATCAGTCGAGAGGAGGTCGACAGGATTATAGCTGATGCTGAAAAATCCTCAAAGCCTTCAGAGTCGCCTTCGTTGGCCTCGTTCTATCTCGACGCCGTGGTCGACCTCGACAAGGCGATCAAGCTCGCTCAAGAGAGGGTATGGAAGGCTCTAAAGGTGGAGAGCAGGTTCGACCTCTCGACCGAAGAGACACAGGAAATCCTGACCAAGCTTGCCAAATCAAAGGTGATGCTAGTTATATTGCACATCGACCTTGTAGGGTCTACTAGGCTGTCGTCGACCCTGCCCGCAGATAGGCTTGCCGCCATCGTTCAGGCGTTCACACAGGAAATGTCCTTAACTATCACAGCCTATGGCGGCTACGTGCTGAAATACGTGGGCGACGCAATCTTGGCATTCTTCCTTGCAAATCAAGACAAGTATCTGCCGTGCGTCAACGCGGTAAACTGCGCCCGGTCGATGATCAAGATAGTGCGGGCGGGGATAAATCCGATCCTGAACCAGTACGACTATCCGGAGATCAACGTTCGAGTCGGGATCGACCTTGGCGAAAACGTGGTAGTGCAGTACGGGTGGGACACGCATACAGTCGAAGGCAAAAAGCTACAAAACCCGCACTACGACATCCTCGGCTACACGATCAATATTGCCACAAAAATGACTACGCTTGCCAAGCCCGACCAGATAGTGATAGGCCAGATGGTGTACGATGTGCTGGACGACCGGCAAAGGTCCACATTCCACCCACTCAAGATAAGCCCAGAGGTGTGGAGCTATATGAGCGACTATTCGCAGGGCATCTACCCCGTTTATGGCACTGCTTGAGGAAGCCAGAGAGTAAATATATATCGGAAAAATACGCTATTAGGACTATTAATGCGGTCTATGGAATATGAGGACTCTTTTGTCAAGATAGCTGGTTTGATCGGGGGTGAGGAGTACGTCAAGGTGGCCCGCGCCCTCCTGAACACCGAGGACGTAACCGATGAGGAGATAGCAAGCGCAACCGGATTAAAGATAAACATCGTGCGCAAGGTATTGTATGACATGTTTGGAAAGGCGCTGATAACTGGAATCCGCGTCAAGGACGAAAAGAAGGGCTGGTTCGTCTACCGGTGGCGCGCGAAACAGGACCAGGTCGACAACTTTATCGACAATCAGAAGAAAAAGATCCTTGACAGGCTGCACAAGCGCCTTGAATACGAAGAATCGACGGAATTCTACCACTGCGGCAACCGTGATTGCCCACGAGTGAAATTCGATGCCGCTGTTGAGCTGTTCTTCAAATGTCCGAACTGCAAGAGCCCGCTCAACATGGTGGACAACACAAAGATCAAGGAAGCACTGAGATACAAGATCGACAAGATAACGACCGACGTTTCTTCCTCAAGAAAATAATGCATATGCGATTCTATGATGCGTCTCAACTCTATTAGAATTAGGAGTTTTCACAGGCTTATGGCCAATAATTATGACAAATCGATTTCTTTCGGTATGTACCTAAAATATTAGACACTAGTATGCTCGATGAGGTGAAAGACTGACCAACGGCTCGAGTAAGGTAGGGATGATCGGCTTAGGAATCGCCATAGTATCCATAGTAATGTCCGGAGTCGCGCTAGCTATGCTGGCGGGGGCCGCTAGGGGCGGATCTACACAACAAAAAGCAATGGAGGTCGGAGCGCCAGGAAATGACGTGAATGAATTTTACATATTTACGCAAGAGCTGAATGCAGATGAAGAGAAGCTAGGAGTACCGGTGGCAGTATATACCCTTACAGAAATCACGGTCCACAAAGGAGACAACGTAACTATCCACTTCTACAATACTGCTGAGGCAGCTGAGGACAGACACACATTCACAATGCAGGCTCCTTACAATATGAGCTATGATTTGGCTGGCGGAGAGGACAAGACATTCTCCTTCACGGCTGATACAGTCGGGCGATTCACATACTACTGTACGTACGATTTGCCTAGCATGATAGGACAGCTTGAAGTGTTGCCATAGGCAAATC
>CBQWHN010000011.1:0-14155 GCA_967728685.1 uncultured Nitrososphaera sp. | reverse complement strand
CAGCCTCGGGTCAGGAAGAAAGCAACGCCCCGATAAGAAACATCCTTTACAACGTAAAATTCGAGTGCGGCTCGATATCCGGAGCCGAAGGCCCGCTGAGGCCGGGTCACTACGACACCGACATTGGTATTCTAAACAAACAGTACTTTCCAGTAAAGATGCAGTGGAGCGCAACAGCAAATGACGACAGGAACACGAACTCGATACTAAAGACATTGCAGCCGCAGGGTGCGACTGGCATTGTCTGTAAAGACTTGCGGCAAGTTCTTGGAAACGAACCGTCCTTTGTCGAAGGGTTTGTAGTAATTAACGTTCCTGTAGAGCCGGGGTTGCTTGGATCGCTGTCTAACGGCTCTACAGTGCTCGGCCGCGCCGAAGACATCAACATTCTTGAAGTGCAGGCGTTCTATACGGCAAATGCACTTGACCAGCTCCCTCACAAGGTATTGGTCGACAAGATCACGTTTACAATTGTCAATGACACGAGTCGCAAGATTCCTGTAGAAATGATCGGAAAAGTCCTCGATACCACTGTGTCATCAACAATGAACGAAATATCAGAGCCTGAATCAAAGGTCAAAGGCGCGCTGGCTGAAAAATACGGCCTGTCAGAGCAAGAGCTTGCCGACCTGCAGATAGAGATACATAGCGTAGGCATAGGCGTCGGCACGATGATCGATGACCACGCCATTTCATTGTCAAAAATCATGCCGCAGGCAAGCGAATAGCAATAAGCTTGCACAAAAAAACAATATATTCTCCCTTTGGCTTCTCCCATCCATGGCTAACTTTACCCTTCCTCCATTGCCTTACTCGTATGACGCACTGGAGCCACACATTGATGCAAGAACCATGGAAATCCATCACACAAAGCACCACCAAGCATATACCGACGGCCTGAACAAGGCACTAGGCAACTTGGGCCCGGAATGGCAGAACAAGAATGACGTGGTCGAGATTCTGAAGAACATTGATTCGGTCCCGGATAGCGCAAGGGGCGCCGTCAACTTCCACGGCGGAGGCTACAACAACCACGCCCTCTTTTGGAACAATATGAAAAAGGGCGGGGGTGGAGAGCCAGGCGGCGAGGTGGCAAACGCGATCAAGAAGGCATTTAGCAGCTTCAACGACTTTAAGACAAAATTCCAGACTGACACAGTCGCGATTCAAGGAAGCGGCTGGGGCTGGCTCGTAAAGAATGCATCTGGTGGTGTTCAGTTCATTACAATGCCAAACCAGACAAGCCCATGGACCAGATGGAACAAGGAAAAGCTCGTTCCGCTCCTTGGACTAGACGTATGGGAACACGCGTATTATCTAAAGTACCAGAACAAGCGTGCGGACTATGTCACGGCCTGGTGGAATGTGGTCAACTGGGACGAAGTAGGTAAGAGATTCAGATAACCTGCCTTTTTCATTTTATATAGGGCAAACCAATGCAGATCATGCCATATCGCATGATCTGCCCGGCCTGCAATAATTCCTTTCCGAGCTATGAAAAATATGTTGGCCATGTCTTCAAGGACCATAGCGATCAGCCAGCGCTTCGCATGAAAGCCAGAATTGTGCGGGACTAGCCTCCTCGCTGGTCAACGAAATTGACAAAACCGTACTTCTCACGCGTGGTCCTGCTGACGGCCATGTTGTAGTTGTAAATTTTGCTTGAATATTCTTGCAGGACCGGCATCATGGCGTCTATCGACTTGTCCAGATAGAAACCCGGACAGTCGCCGGTGAACTGGAATGTCGCGTGCACTATCGGCTGCTTCCTTGCGTCGACTTCGAGCCATGATGCAAATGGATAGAGCCAGCAGACGCCGGGCTTGTCTGGGTGAATACCGCAGAATCCCTGATCGTCTAGAAACCTGCAACGAAGTGGCGTTCCGTCTTCCTCTTCTTGTTCGTCCATTTTCCGTTTGAGCGAAATCATGCTCAGTGTAGTTATCACATTGCCAAAGGCTGCCTGCTCCTGCCAGCTTGAGATTCGAGTTTCGTTCTTTACAAACTCGGACTTTGAGTCATAACCCACTTTTTTTGATATCTTGTCAATGTCGTCCTTTGTGAGCGGCAGCCTTCCCTGACGCTCGCAGCAATTGTGGCAGTCTGGCCAGAGGCACTTCCACAGGACATGGAGTCTGTCCTTCGACAGCGTGGGTATATGAAACACGACGCCCCCAACATTTATCGGCGCGTCGACCACGTCTTCGCGTCTACCTGTCTGGAGGTCGTACAATTTTGGATCTATCTTCCATTTTCTGGCAAGAACGTCAAGGGCGTCCTTGACCGAGCTCTCGGTCTGCACTGCCATAAATTATAAACCCGGAGGTTTAAACGTACTCCACCTTGCTCAGCACGCAGCACCAACGACCCGTGGAAGAGCAGCCAGTTCCGAGAAGGAAGGGCAAGCATGCTTCGTCCACAGAGAACCGCAGGATGGTATGGGAAAATGTGGTTTGGCCGCTGGTACTAGATATCAACAGATCTTATTTCACTCTAAAAGAGTATCATGCAAAAAGGGACGCTTTCTGCAAGGAGAGAGGCATTGCGCCTTCAAAAGTCGCCGGCGGTTTTGTTTCACTTTTGATAAAGAATATCATCACCAGGGACAAGAACGTCTACTCTATCCATTACCGGCTTATCCCCTACATGAGGAAAAAGGTGCTGCTTGAATACGGCCTTGTGACTAGGGAAGTCAACACAAAACGTTAGAGTCAAATATCGGGCATGTAGTCGGGTTTTTGGTCAGCCCGGTCGTCTAGTGGCCAATCTCCAGGATTGAGGGCTAGGGATTCCAGGCTCTGGATCTTACTAGAAGAAAAGAAACCTGGAGACAGCAGTTCGAATCTGCTCCGGGCTACCATTTCTTTTTTCTTATGTTTTCGGACCAGCCTCTACTATCTCTTTTGAAACGCTGCCAAACTTTTCAAAGTTCTTGACAAAGAGAGCCGCCAATCGTTTTGCGGCCGCATCATACCTGTCCTTATCCGACCAGGTGTTGCGCGGGTCGAGCACTTCGTCAGGCACTCCGGGGCACGATGTTGGCATGTCAAGGTTGAATATTGTATGGTGCTCTACTTGAACTCGGTCAATTTCGCCGTTGAGGGCCGCGGTGACCATCGCCCTTGTATGAGTGAGGTTCATCCTCTTGCCGATGCCGTAGGGCCCACCGGTCCAGCCGGTGTTGATAAGGTATACCCGGGTGCCATGTTCGGTCATCTTTTTTCCAAGCATTGCGGCATACTTTGAAGCGTGTAGTGGCATAAATGGGGCTCCAAAGCATTGAGAAAATGTTTCTTTCGGCTCTGTTATGCCGCGCTCGGTCCCGGCTAGCTTGCTGGTGTAGCCTGACATAAAGTGGTACATTGCCCCTTCTTTTGTCAGTTTTGCAATTGGCGGCATCACACCAAATGCGTCTGCGGTCAGAAACACAATGACTTTTGGGTGTCCAGCAATACTTGGAATCACCGCGCCGTCAATGTAGTCTAGAGGGTAAGCCACCCGCGTATTTTCTGTCAAACTTCCATCGTCAAAGTCCGGTTCCCTTGTGCCGTCGCGCATGACGACATTTTCCATCACAGAGCCGAAGCGGATCGCGTTCCAGATCTGTGGTTCCTTGTCTTTTTTCAGGTTGATGCACTTGGCGTAGCAGCCGCCTTCAAAATTAAAGATGCCAGTATCGGACCAACCGTGTTCGTCGTCCCCTACCAGCCGGCGGTCCGGATCTGCTGACAATGTCGTCTTGCCCGTGCCAGACAGCCCGAAGAACAGCGCAGTGTCGCCGGTTTTGCCGACGTTGGCAGAACAGTGCATAGGAAATATGTCTTTCCTTGGCAGGACAAAGTTCATTATGGAGAACATGGCCTTTTTGATCTCGCCGGCGTACGAAGTCGATCCTATGAGCACCAGTTTTTTCTTGAAGTTGATTATTATGAAAGTCTCGGTTCTGGTACCGACCTCCTCCGGGACGGCAGCAAAGTCATCGCATGAGAGCAGTGTGAATTGAGGCTTGAAGTTTTCGTGCTCCTCAGGGGTTGGTCTGATGAACAGCTGTCGGGCGAAGAGGTTGTGCCACGCTCTGTTGTTAATCACCCTTATCGGCAGTCTGTTTTCAGGATCTGCCCCTACAAAGCCATCAAAGATAAAGAACTCCTTGTCTTCGACATGACTTTTCATCCTGCGGAATATCTTGTCAAAGTTCTCCTCAGAGATTGGGTGGTTGACCTTGCCCCAGTCGACTATGCTGTGTGTGACTTCGTCGTCAACGATGTACTTGTCGTCAGGCGACCTGCCGGTGAACCTGCCGGTCTTGACAGAGAGCGCCCCGGTGGAAGAGAGGATGCCTTCCTTTCTATTGATAATTAGCTCGACTAACGACGGAACTGACAGGTTGTCATGAACCCTGCCAAGCTTAATGTCCATCTCTGCGAGTTGTATCATAGACTTTGTAGTTATAATCTTTGGGTTGTCTCTTAGAAACATGTAATCTTAACATTCACTGCAGATTTATTCGATTTAGTGCAATAGTCATAGAAGCGAGTTCTACTTCCATCTACTTCTTTATATGCGGATCACGCTCGTATAGTTTTTTTCTTGATAACAGGGTTGGTGTAGCGGGACTTGAGCGTTGAAATGAAGCGGTCGATTTCGGCAGGCGTCAGCAGGACCATTTCTACATCAGGAGACAAGCTTTGTGTGAGTGAAAGCTGGTAGCTTAAAAAGATTTTCAGACTACGCATGCTCCATTCGAGCTTTTCAGATAACGTTTTAGCTGCCAGCTGCCGGTAACATGGGCGGGCGCAGCTATAACCGCTCTAATGTATTTCTTATTTTGTCAGCCTTTTTTGTTAGAATGTCGAGAAACTCGGCAAACTCGTACTCTGTGGCATTACGCTTGAGCGCGCGTCTTGTCTGATAATGAAACGAGTTGTATATGCGTCCGATCGCTATGCCAAACGCAAAGTCGTCCTGGCTACCAACCGGGATGTGTGCAAGGCTCTGAATGATCTTTGAAATTTCGTCGATGTTTAACACTGTCTCGTCTATCTTGCCAAGCACTGCCTTCTTTACCCTGGCGTCCATCGACTCTGATGTAGGTTCATGCATGCGCTATTAAAATAATCCGTAGCGAGACGACTTGAGGTCTGACAGCAGATTAAATTGGATCTTGTCTTCAGAACCTTTCGTTTTCGCCCGACGATTGAGCCAGCTGACGAACTTGTGTTCAAGCGTGCTGCCCTTGATATCCAAGATGCTGCTTCCCGGCAACTGCGCAAGCTGCCTTGCGACCGCCTTGTCGACGGACATGACATAAAAGTTCCACCCAAAGGTCTGTTCTGCCGAGCTTATGCGCATGGCGGATTCCTCGGCATGGACCATCAGCAGAACTTCGCCCATCATGGCTTCAATCATCCTAGTGTCTGGCTCTGTCGAGGCTACCTGCATGACAATGAGCTCGGGATCGAAGTCTGACACATAATGTAATAGACATGTAGGCTATTTTTGCGCTTTTATCATGCTTGTCAGGTCGATGCTAAAAAAGGTCTTAAGTATTCCGACGTAAGTCTGGACAGGTGGAGGGACTTCGTCTTCGCAAGCAACTCCCATGTTCCACGCGTTTATCCATATCACCATCCCCTGTAGCATGTTGACAAAGCGCCGGTACTCACCAGGCAATACTTCGAGCCGGTCGATGTACCGCTCTGCCAACAGCCAAGCAGCGGCAAAGTCGATGCAGTCAGCGTTGTAGATCGCCTTTATCTGCTGCCGTATAGACCTCGCGCGCTTGAAGGGCTTTTTGCTGACAAAAAATGGGAAATCTATCTTGTCAGGCAGAGTCATGCCTAGGGGAGCCCATATCGTTATCACTCTGGCGCCTTCCTTTAGCATCTTGAATTTTTCCGTCATTGTGTCAACTATTTCCGGGTCGTTGAACCAGAAGAGCAATACTGTAGCGTCTGAAATGTTGGCTTTTCTGATGTCGCTGTTGACTATTTCAGTATTCTTGATGCCAGTGAGCTGTTTCCGCGCCTTGGCAGCAGTCGCCTTATTGAGCTCGATCCCGACAGATTTCTTGACGCCAAATTCTTTGGCTGCAATTTCGACCGCGTTGCCCTCGCCACATCCCAGGTGGTAAAATACGTCGCTCTTTTTCAGCTTCGCAAATTTGAATATCTTTCTTATGGCTTTGTCAGGCAGCGAGACAGCTTCTCCCGTGACGATCGACTGCGGCAGCGAAGATAGGAATTCGTCTAGTTCCAACGTATGTGGAATTCCTATCCGATAATAAAAAGTAAAGTTTGACCGCGCAGCAGTACCAATTATTATACTCCCGGTTCCCATAGAATGACGTCATGACCGTGCACGCAGAAATCAGCATTGTGCCGATTGCAGGAGGACACGACACCAGCATGAGCAAGGGGGTAGCCGCTGCATTTGACGCTATTCGCAAAATAAAAGGCCTCAAAGCAAACCTGACGGCACTCGGAACTCAAGTCGAGACCAAGAACCTAGGGAGCGTCCTTCAGGCTGTTGAGGCTGCTCACCAGGCAGCCAAGTCTGCCGGCGCCAAGCGCGTAATATCCACAGTCAGGATAGACGAACGTCTTGATAAGACTCATACACTGCAGGATAAGATAAAATCCGTAAAGCGAAGGCTGAGAAAATAATGGGTTATGATCATGGCTTTAGAATCGACATTCTTGTAAGTAATACTTTGACCGGGCATACTGCTCTTTGCTGCCAAGCTGATGGCAGAGTTGTTTCACAGGATCATACTTCCAGTAGCGACAGTTGTTGTAGTTGGGCCCTCTGCAAGAGTCTACAATCATGAACTTTATTTCTTGTTACTAAATCCAATTCTGATTTTCATTTGAACAGCATACGGATCAAAGTCCTTTTCATCTAGTGGATGTTCCGACATTAGCTTTTTGATTTCCTCGATGCTCATTCACTGATTACCCTTGAGGTCTGGTTTTGAAATAGTTAAGCCAGTAATTATTAATTTGAATAACATTATTTTACGAACGTTTGGTTTTCCAAACTTTGGCGGTTATACCTGTAAATGGTATAACCGATGTCCCTTTCTTGCACTAGCTCCACCAGAAGTAATAGATTCCAAGCTCGCTATTTAAGGAACAAACCATACCTGCCCCCTCTGATATACGCCTGTTATGCGAGGAGGATGTGTTACCCTTCTAATTCATCTTCATGCGTTGGTTAGTGCCTTTTCCGGTAATTAACATCTAAAGAGAGTCTGCCACTCTACAGGTCGGACGGTAAAATAAATTCACGGATTCTGTGATTCGAGCTGGGACATAGTCTCGTTGCTATTGAGTGGGGAAGAGTGATGATCAGTACTAACAAGTAATTACTATAGCACCTGCTAACTGTCTCTTGTAGCTTTGGTCGGCCTAGATTAAAGAATGTCTTGTCAACTTGCTAAACAACTTCAGCTTGTCCAGGTGACATTCCACAGTATGATCAAAACCCATTCTGTTAAGAGCTTCTGAGAGGTAATGTGCTGTCTGGTTAAGTGCATCACTGGTCATTTTCTGTTCTTTGATTACTATCGTGATCTTGTAGGTCACGTTAGCTAGCCTATCAGGTGCATCACATTTAAGGTACGTGGAGAACTGTTCCGCTTTCGGCCAACGATTGACGAATCATCAGTATTTATAGTTCTCGATTCTGTCATTTTTTGCTGGATTATCCCTCAGTAGTATGCCACCAGAGCCCTTTTATCAGATCGCTGGAGATTGAGTGCATGCCAGAAACCTTATGCAAGAAGTGTGGCTCAGAGCTGCAAGAAGGAGACCAGGTCTGCTCGCTCTGTAACCAGGGACTTAGAGTGCATTGTTCAAATTGTGACTTTGTCTCTGATATCAAATTCCATGCAGACTGTGCTAATGCAGAGTTGTTCCTTCGCTAGCTATGTTCTATAATTCTTGATTCGCTCGAACGTGGAATCAAGCGAATCCAATACACCACGAATCTTGAAGGATTATGTGCATATCGGAAATAATGAAAAAGTCCCACCACCTGAAAGTCAACGGGCTAGCGAATACGCTATAGGTTGCCGGAGCGCTAAGCCTAGGCTCATATACTGATAGCGGGCTAACGTTCAACGGCGATTATCAACCTCATATTTCTAAGTACACTGTGCCGTTTTCAACAGTCACCTTGTACTTGCCAAGGTCTTTCAGCTTTTGCGGGAACCAGGTCATGGTGCCTGTGGTGATGTCCCACTTGGAGCCATGCCAGGGGCAGGTCAGCTCTTTTCCATTCAGCTCGCCTTCATGGAGCTCAGCGCCAGCGTGGGTGCAGATGTTGCCAGTGGCGTAGTAGCTGCCTCCGACGTTCGCGACCAGTATTTCCTTACCGCCCGCGGTGACATGGGTCATCTTGCCCTCCCCAATTTCAGAAGCCCTGCCGACCAATACTTTTGCCATACGGACATCTTTGAGACGGCGGTATTTTAATTTCACTGCCCGGGAAACATTCTTTCTGAAAAGTTTGCCAGTTTTTTCAGCGCGTCCGTACGTTCTTCCCTTTCTATCTCGGACCCTTCAATCGCGCCGTCAAGGAAGCGGATGGATTCGTCGTAGACTTTCCTTGCAACTGGATATGGCACACCATCTTTGCCGCCATGGGCAAAGCTGTATTTCACCGGGTCGCTCCACGATGCCTTGGCCCCGTACATTAGCTCCGCAACGAGCGACAGTGCCCTCACCGTCGCACCGCCTAAACCCCGGATCGAGAGAAGATCCTCATAATTGCTCGGCTGGATTTCATAGATGTGCCTGAACAACCCCCAATCAAGCCTCCTTGGCATTTCATAACCTGAAGCGTCAACCACGTCGCTGCCAAGCCACGGATCAAGCGTACACTTTGCAATCAGCCTGTAGACCGATGACTTCAAGCTGTTCGTGTCGCTGTTGACAAGATCGACGCATACCTTCTGGTTTTCCTCGGATTGCAAAGCTGTCATATCAAGAACACTAGAATTCTTCGTGTCGCTAATGATCCCGGTGTGCGGTTCGCGTACAAAATTTGGAATATCGCCAGAAAGCCAATGGTATCGGCGCGCCATCTTGCTTCTCGGGTTCATTCCCTGCTGCACGACTGCCCAATTCCCCCGCTCGTCAAAAAGTATAACATGGTGGTAAAGTGAGTATCCATCCTGTACGGCCGCGCTGTCTACCTTGGCGGCCATCCTGCTTGCATGCAGAAGCGAATCTATTTTTGCAGATGAAAGGCCAGAGCTTTCTGCAAGGAGTGGTATCTCTGTCCTGGCAGATGTTGATTTCTTGCCCTTGCCGCCTGCCATCGAAAGGCCATGGATGTGTGGCTTGAGTACCTGTTTTAGGACGCCTGAAACGACAGTGGTAACGCCGGACGAATGCCAGTCAAAGCCAAGTACGCATCCAAAGGCCTGAAACCACAACGGGTCAGAAAGACGCCTCAGGAATTCCATCTGTCCATATTGGTCAATTATCACTTTTGACATTGCATGCGACAGCCTGATCATTTTGCGGACGAGGTATGCCGGTGCGTGTCCGGTATGTAGTGGTAGGTTGATAGAGGGCGCCTTTTGCAACTTAGCCGCCCTTGAGAAAAAGCCGTAACCTTTGCTTCGCAAGTGGATCCACTGGGGTGAACCTGAGATGCAGGCCACAGCACGGACAATGGGTGTTGCTGCATCTCAGGTAGACTTCACACCTGCGGCAGTACCTCAATCCTTGCTGGTACGGGTTTAGTATCCTGCCTCCGTTGGGGACCAACCTGACGCATATGTTCTTGCAGGTCAAATACTTCATAGGCGGTAAGGCTGCTTATAACCAGACCAGCACTGTGGGGAGAGGGGGGGGCATACATCAAATATGCCCCATGGCCATAGGAGGCAGCAATGCGCGCTGCCATTATTGTCGTGCTGGCATCGGCCGGGCTCTTGAGCGGCGTGCTCGACGCGATAACCGGCCTGATAGCAGAGTACGGCTATCCGGCAGTCTTTGCAGCAGCATTCCTTGAAGTGATGTTCCCGCCGATCCCGAGTGAGGTTATCTTTCCGCTTGTAGGTTTCACCGCCCAGAGTAGAGGGCTCGGGCTTGAAAACGCGATCGGCATGGCTGTGGCCGGTGCACTCGGCTCAACGGCAGGAGCAATAGTAATCTATTTTGTTTCGATGAAAGTAGGACGTGCAACTATTGTGCGATTTGGCAAGCATATTAGGGTTAGCGAACGAGAGATCGAAAAAGCCGAGAGATGGTTTGCAAAATATGGTTCTGTCGCGGTGTTCACCGCAAGGATGGTACCCGGGATTCGCGAAATAATTTCAATCCCCGCGGGTATCGGCAAGATGAGTATTGTAAAGTTCGTTGCCTACACATTTGCCGGGTCGCTTGTGTGGTGCATTGTCCTGACGCTTGCAGGCTATTATCTTGGTGAAGCGTGGAGTGGGTTTTCAGAACAAGCATCGTCCGCGTTTACAATCGTCAGCATCATCGTCATTGCAGGCGTTATCGTCGGCATCGGCGTCTGGTACGGCAGACGCAGAAAGGCGCCTGCAAAAAGTAATGACTAGATGGCCTTCATTAGAAGGCAGAGTAGCGCCTTTTGTGCATGCAGCCTGTTTTCGGCTTCTTGCCACACCATTGACGATTTGCCGTCAATTATCTCAGGCGTAACTTCCATGCCGCGCTTTGCGGGGAGACAGTGCATGAATATCGCATCCTTTTTTGCGAGCTTCATAATGTCAGAGTTGACCTGATACTTTGGCAGAAAGGTCGTTTCCCTAGTTGCACGTTCGCCTTCCTTGCCAATCGACACAAAAGTGTCAGTCATTACAACATCGGCATCGTTTGCAGCTGCAACTGGATCTTCTATTATGGCAATGTCGGCACCAGTCTTCTGGCCTTCTGCTTTGGCAAGCCTCACCACTTCATTAGGCGGCTCATAACCCTTTGGGCAGGCAGCAGTCATGTTGATGCCCATCTTGCCGCAGCCAAGCAAGAGGTCGTTGCAGACGTTATCGCCGTCTCCAAGCCAAGCAAGGCTCAGTCCTTTCAGCTTTTTCTTGTGCTCCTGTATAGTCAGCAGATCCGCAAGGATCTGGCATGGGTGAAACGCGTCAGAGAGGCCATTAATTACAGGAATTGAAGCGTAGTCAGCAAGTGTCTGGACGTCCTTGTGGTCATAGACGCGCGCCATGATGCAGTCGAGATATAATGATAGTGTCTTGGCGGTGTCCTCGATCGTTTCGCCCCGGGATAGTTGTATGTCACTTGCGCTTAGGTATACTGCGTCCCCGCCCAGTTGGTACATTCCTACTTCAAAGCTGACGCGTGTGCGGGTCGATGGCTTTTGAAATATCATGCCAAGCGTTTTTCCGCGCAAAAGCAGCCGGGCCTTCCCGTTCTCTTGCTCGCGCCTGAGCTTGCTCGCTAATGTCAAAATTAAGTTGATTTCCCGCGCGCTTAGGTCGGCAATGCTGAGCAAATCTTTCTTACTTAAGTAGGTCTTCAATGTCTTCATCTGTTAGATATATTACCTTGTCTTCTTGCTCACCAGTGTCTTTATCTTCTTTGCGCTTCTTTTTATCTTCCTTTTCCTTCTCTATTCTTTGACGCTCCTCTTCCTCGAGCCTTGCACATTCTTCCTCTTCTTTTGCTTTCTCTTGTTCTCGCCGGTGCTTGTCATCCTCTTCCTTCTTACGATCCTCGTCGGTCTTTTTCTTGCCGCCAAACAGCCCGAACCTGCCCTTCTTTTCCTTAGGCTCTTCCATCTTGGGCGTTAGAGGTTGATCTTCTCCAGGCGGCGGTGTGTGTAGCGTGTATACTGCCTTTGGTGCTTGCTTTGGCTCCTCGCGCACTACTGACTTGAGGGAAGGCTTTTCTTGAACCAGTGGTTGTGCAGTTGTAGCAACGACGGCAAGGTGGGGCTGCTCTGCTGGCTTGGGCGGCGGTGGCTGAGGAAGCTCTTCCTTTGCATCAACTTCGGGCCCTTCTTCCAGCGGAGCTTCTGTTGGCTTTGGAGCCCTCGGCATTGACATCAGGTTTTCAACGCTTACTTCGCCCACAATTCCAAACAATGACTCGATGAACTTGTCGGGATCGAATGGAATAATGTCGTCGTAGCCCTGACCGACGCCGACGTGTGTGATTGGCTTTGAAGTAATGTGCGCAATTGAAATCGCGGCTCCACCTTTTGCGTCCGCGTCTATCTTTGTCAGTATCGCGCCATCAAAATTAGTATACTGGAAAAACTCCCTTGCCTGGTTTATGGTATCGTTGCCAGCAAGCGAATCGCCAATGAATAACTTGATGTCCGGCTTGACAACCCTGACAATCTTGCCCATTTCGTCCATAAGGTTCTTTGAAGTCTGCATTCTGCCCGCCGTGTCCATTAGAACAACATCGATAAAGTTCTTTTTAGCGTGCTCGTATGCATCACGTCCTACGGATGACGGGTCAGCCCCGTACCTCTGCTTGACTATCTTTAATAAGAGCCTGTTGGTATGCTGCTCTAATTGTTCAATTGCACCTGCCCGGTGTGTATCGCCCGCCGCCACAACGACTGAAAAGCCGGCCTTGCGCAAGAGGTTTGCAACCTTGGCCACCGTCGTTGTCTTGCCAGTCCCGTTGATGCCAAGGAAAACGATGACAAATGGCCCGGCCTTATTTTCCTTTTTCATCTTTATCTTTTCAACCAGATCAAGTTTGCCTGCGCGTGCAAATATCTCTGCAACGGCAGCCTGTAATTTCGACTGTACTATCTGGGTTGCTTCTTGGCTTTTTTCGATCCTTAATCCGAGCAATTCTTTTTTCAGCTTTGCTGATAGATCATCGACGACTTCCTGCGCCACATCACTTTCTAAAAGCGCAATCTGAAGGTCCAGAAGCGCGTCGTCAAGGACTTTGTCGGTGAGTTCCCTTTGGCCGATGCCTTTTGCCGCGCTTGAAAATGCCTTTTTCAGCTTGTCAAACATTGGTTTTCAACCAAACTCAACTGGGTTGCTGGGCAGCCCGTATCATCTGGTTGATCTGCGCCTGCACCTGCTCCATGCGCATCGCTATTTCCTGCCTCTGCGCCTCGAGCTGCCTTGCAGCCACCTCGTATTGCTTTATCCTAGATTCAACGTAATTGAGGGCATCCTCTCGGTTCTTTTCAAGAGCGACTCCGGCGTCCAAGGCCACGAGCACCTTCTTTATAGGCGGCACAATGGTCTTGACGTAGACGCCAACTCCCACAGGCATCAGCGATTCGACTTCAGATTCGGAAGTAATGTTTTGAATTGTGGTCGAAGCCAGACGGGCCTCTTCCATTAACTTGCTTACTGTCAGCTGGCGCGTCATGACATCGTTCATGTACGCTTCAAGAACCCTTGACTGCTGGACCATCTCGTTGATCCTCTGTTCCATCGCAGCCAATTCACGCTGTTTGGTTGGATCGCTAGCTGCACTCATTAACCTCACTGCGTCTGTTCGATTTTTAAAGCTTTAGATTCTGGACACCTTGAGCATGTCGGCCATCCTGACCTCCATGCCGTAACGCTGTTCTTCGCTTTTCATGTGCTGGTATATCTTGAGCATGTCCATCCCGTGTTTCATCATACTGAACTTGCCTGCTATCTTTAACTGGATGAACTTGAAGACAAGTGTATACATCTTAAATTTTTCAAGCACCGCGTCCCTGTAGGCCTGCATGTCGTGTATGTTCTGGATAAATAATTCCGCGCACCAAGTAGACGGGATAATGCCTTCGCCCAGGAGCGGGTAGACCGTCCCTATTGACTCGCCTACGCCTACCGACTTTTTACCGTCGCTGAATGGCTCGCAGCTTGATGGTGGAGTAAGCCTGACAGGTCTACCAACTTTCTTTATCACTTCGCAATCATGTTTGCTCAAAAATTCGTCTACGAGACGGTTGTGACTCTTTAGAAAGTCGCCGGCTCCAATGTGTGCGTAGCCGTTGCCAAGAGGAAAATGCCAAAAGTATCCTGACATTGAAGGAAATGACTTTAGGTAAAAATCATCAAAAGGCTCTTTGCCGGGTTGGTAGCGAACCTTGTACTGTACGCAAGGGATCCACATCTCGTTGCCAAGCCTAGGCAGGTAGTTGCGGTGAAAGCCAGTCGAATCAACAATGATGTCAAAGTCTG
>CBQWHN010000010.1:0-14415 GCA_967728685.1 uncultured Nitrososphaera sp. | reverse complement strand
CCCATTCATAGTATAACTGGTATCCTTGACGAGCAACAATTACAAGCAATGGCAATTATTGTATTCAATAGAAAAACTACAAGTTGCTAAATATGTGACAATATCTCCTTGATACAGTACCAGCTAATGAATATCTTGTTGATAGAGGACGAAAGAATTCTCGCTGAACTAATTCGCCTATTTCTTCAGAGCCAAGGGTATACTGTCACATTGGCGTCAGACGGCCAAGCAGGTATTACTTCCTATATGCGTAGTCTTGACTCCAACGCTCCTTTTGACCTCGTTATCACTGATTATCGTATGCCAATAAAGGACGGCGGGCACGTTATAAAGGAAATATTTTCTGTGAAGCCAAATCAAAAAATTATCCTTAGTACTGCGTTCAGCATAGATTATGTGCACGCGCCGACCGATATTCCTACAGAGATGGTACGCGTTTTGAAAAAGCCATATGATTTTGACGAGCTTCAAACGCTAATTGAAACGCTATTCGAAAAGCAAGTCGCTTGAGCGCCCTTAGTCAAAGGCATATTGATGTACCTTTTGCCTTTGTTGTAGTCCTTATCGATAATCAATAATTTGCTACTTGCGTACGGTCTTGGGTGGCTTCACTGCCTCTGTGCGGCTCTTTGCTGCTTTGACCACTGAAGTATATGATTCAATGAAACTCCTTGCATACGAGTCTGCTTTCTTTTCTGTCCCTTTGTGGACGCCAGAACGAGACCTCAAATGGTGATAAAACTCGTGGATAATTACAAAGGGGTTATAAAGAATCTCGGAGTTCATAGCATAGATCTTGTTTTCCCTTGTCACATAGACGGCGTATGCTGTTCTCCTCTTGCCCTTAACGGTACCGACCGTAACTCTGGGAGGCTTTAGATGGTAAAAATTGCTCAGTAATTGCAAAGCTTCTTCTGTTCTTCTGTTTAGGATCATGTACACTATTCTTGCCTGCAGTATCGGATCGGGTTCAGCCATTTACAAGTAGTTATTATTGCATTTCTTGGAGTGTGATATAAATGCGCGGCGGGTCGGACTAGTAACTCGCAAGATTTCAGCTTCGGCCAACAACAATATTATTAGCAACACACACGGCTAGTCAATTATTGTTCTCAAGGATTCTAGTTGCAGTGGACGGTTCTGAGTCTGCAAAAAGGGCATTTGAGAAGTCTGTATATTTGGCAAAACAGTGTAATTCAAGGCTCGATATGATTCATGTTGTTCTCGATTCCACTTATGGCGGGGATAGCGCTGCGACATTTCAGCTAATTGAAGAGCTCAAGCAAAGGGGTAAGAAACTGTTAGAGGAGTACGCAGCTCAGGCTTCAAGGAGCAGCGTTAAGGTGCAAACACTACTACAACTAGGAGATCATGCTCAAGTAATCATCGATACTGCGAATAAAGGTGATTATGATCTGATTATTATGGGAAGCAGAGGTTTAAGCCCCTTCAAGGAACTGCTCCTTGGCAGCGTTTCATTTAAGGTCATGCACCACGCTAGATGTCCAGTTATGGTTGTGAGATAAGGTCACTGCTCCTCCATTCATGTTGGCACATTTTAGATAATGACTTTTCCACTGCATTAACTCAGGGAGAAGCTCGAATCATGTGCCCGTGAGACTTAAGATAAATCCTCTGGCAGATACGTTTCGGCAAAATGGCATCTAGGGCAAACGATCTTGCAGCGTTTCCTCTTTTTGTCCAAATTACGGGGATTGTTAAATGGATCTGTATCTATCACTAGCTTACTACCACAACGCTTGCACTTCACTGAATATGATCGAAACATCCTTCAATTATCAGAAATAGCTTTCGTCAAATAAACTGTTCCAATCTCTGAGAACATTCATGTATGATTTCAATAGTATCAAGCCAAATAATCTCCCATGACCGAACCTGAAAGCTGGCGCTCTGACGATCTCTCTGACTCGTAACCATCAAGATTTTAATATCGATAGGAGCACGGCTAATACGAGCGGTCATGGTCTAGTGGTTATGACATGGGCTTCCCAAGCCTATAACCCGGGTCCGAATCCCGGTGACCGCATTTTTCAAGTCTAAGTTATCAGTCACTTCCAATTCTAATTGACATTTTAGTCACGCAAATCGCCTTTAGGAAATGCGATATTTTGAGCCAAGTTTAGTCTAGTCTCATCAATCTAAACCCTATTCTACACTCAAGATTGTGGTTTTTCGTATATGATAACCCCTCCAGACGCTCCTAGATCAATTGAATTTATCTCATGGTCTATCTGTTCTAGCGAGTTCATCTTTATCATTCCATTGATAGAAACAGTATAGAAGACGCTACCGATGTAAAATGACCTACTGCCTTGTATTCCGTATTGTGGGTAAAAGCCATTGCTATCGGACGAGCTCTTGAAATGCTCTACTGTCCCCTTCAGTGTAAAGCCATGCTGTGGATCTATTCCTAGGACGTAAAAGCCTCTCCAAAAGTTCGGGAACGGCCGAGGAGGCATTATGTCAGGCGCAGTGCTGCTACCCCCTCCGCTGCTAGCGTTTGCGCTATCTGATAGAGCTTTGCCACCTTCAGCTGGTAAGGGCACAGGCTCTCCATATTGTGCTATAGTAATTGGCAGCGATAGGATATTCTTGCCTTTGTCAAATAGCAGTGCCTTATGATCATACAATACTTCGGAATCTGTCCCAATGCCACCTATGGTATATGTATCGATAGCAACAGGGTTTTCTACATCGGAAACGTCAAACAATGCCACCTTGATGCCTTCTTGCTGTACCCCACCGAATTGGTTTTCATTTGTTTCTCTGCCTATTCCAATGATATGCGTTTGGTCATATGGATGGAGATAGTTTGAAAATCCCGGCAGCTTGAGTTTGCCAAGGACCCTTGGCTGATCTGTGCTAAGATCAATCACAAAGAACGGATCTACCTGCCTAAATGTGACGAGGTATAACCTGTCTTCCATAAAGCGAGCAGAATAGATTTGCTCGTCCGGCGCTATTTGCTCCAGACTTCCTATCGTTTTCAGATTCTGATCGAGGACATAGACATTGTTGTATCTATAATTGCGATATTGAGAAAAGTATTCCGACGTAGTGGCCAACCTAAACTTGCTTCCGTTTTCGTCCATTGAAAATTGGTTCAAGAGTCTGCCTGGAACCTCGCCCTTCGATAAATAATCTATAGTGCCATTTTTCCCGATCGCTATTTTATGAATTACAGTTTTCTGGGTCTCCTTTTGAATTTTGGCATCATAGTCTGCTAATGCCTTACCGATCTTGTCGAAAAGCTGCGTCTTTTCACTTTCAGGCAGGTGATTATAGTAATCTTCGAGTAAACTAGAAGTCTTGTCCCATTTTTGGGAAGGACTTAGAGTATCATCGTTGTTTATTGCCTTTACTTCGTTTTGAATACTCTGAGGGAACAGCGGCAGGATTACGTTGAAGAACTTGTCCTTGCTACTTGATTGGTAATAATCATAGGGCATGTATTTTTGGTACGTGATGTAGAGGCTGTTCTCCGATGCATATATTGTCGAAGACGGATCCATAAGGAATGACTTTGAGACGATAGTACTGTTATCAGTCGCATGGCCCAAGATGTTGACAGAAGTTACCGTAGTGAAACTATAGCTCTGTTCGGGATTGTCAAAATAGTAAATATCAGGCCTTGCAACAAGTCGCGATGACTCCATTACGTAAGGAACTATCGGATTGCGGTAGTCGTAAAGATCACTATTGGTAACCACATACGCGTAATTGCCAATCATCCTTGCGTTATTGTAATTCCCAGATATCTTGAAATCATGAATAATTTTTGGATCTTGTTTATCGGATACATCCATCACTATAATGTGTGTCTTTGGAGAGTAGACTGGCTGCGGCACATAATCATACTGAGGTATTACATAATCCTGAGAATAGTCTTGATAAAATATCACAAGTCTATCTTTATTCAAGAACATATTCTGCAAAGTTTGACCTTGGGGAATATCGATTCCTACTTTCATGATTATTGACGCGTTCTGTGCGGGATAGGCGTCCAGTATCGTTACTTTATCGCCGGAAAGAATGTAAACGTATTTTCCATCATTTTTTAGAAAGTCAGGCTCGTCAACGTTTGCGACTTGGACGTTTGTTGTAGAATAGCCAAGGTCGCCACTCGCAGGTACTGCACTCTTGTCAGCTTGTGGAGTTGATGCTGAAGGTGCAGAAGACATCGCGCCCGCACCTGAAGTTGCTCCTTCAAGTAACTGGAAGCCGCCGGCTCCATAGAAAGTTCCGGATTCCTGTATTGCCATTGCCAACCTCTCTCTTGTTACAATCGACTGCTCCAGAAATTTCTGAAGCTCCTCCATTGAGGAGAATTTCTTTAATGTCTGAGTCGAAGCCAAGGCAAAAGTGCTCTCACTGGAATTCCCTGATGAAAATACTGACGGTCCTCCTTGAATAGAAGGACTCAACGTTGAAGGGCTTCCAGGCGTGACAAATGCACCCAATGAACTTAAGAAAAATACAAATCCAATTGCCGTTGCTATCCCTCCACCGGCCATCAACAGCATGAAACTTTTAGCCAATCCTCTTCAACCCATCCTTGTATCGTTATAATACAACAGCAAGTCATAAGCCTACGTTTTAGAACGCGTTTCACTCATCTTTTGCACTCAGAAATGACGGCATTTGCCTAATAATGACCGCTCCAAATGTAAGAGCGCGATATTTTCTTTCTCCAAGGCTGTCATAGAACGAGATTGTGAGTTAAAAATGGACTGAAGGAGCCTGCTTGAATATAAAGTCAGACAGGAATATTTAAGGGTCAAGTGAAGCAACATGGGCACACTCGAAATTGAACCAATCATTAGGTCCAGACTGGGCTAGCTTTGTACGTCTAAAAACGTATAGAGTGAAAATAAGAGCATTTCTTATTCTAGCTTGAAGCTTCTGCCTGACCTGAACGCGATAGTTCTTGCTGACGATCTGTCCCGGGCTCCGCGCCTATTTGCATCGGCGTTTTGCGAAGAGCCGTGCTCGTCAACTATCTCAACGCTGACTTGGTCCCGGAATTTGATTTTTAACATGTGAGCTATTTGCCTTGCCATTGCGATGTTCCCATCGCCAATTTTTACCAGCTTTTTGCGTGATTCTATGCCGCCTAGCATTGCGGACACCCGATCAACTACATCCTGGGGAGACGACTCAACCGCGCTCACAATTTCTTGTTGCAGGTATGTTGCAGAGATGCCGATCCTGCTTCCCGGGTCTATGCCTATGACAAGCTGGTCGTCAGCCTGGTCGCCGATAATGCTACGCAGGATCTTTGCCTTTGCAATCGCAGGGTAATTTTCAAGCTCGGTGTCAAGCATCACCACGCCTTTCGTATTCACGATATCAGCTTCGTCTCTGGTAGTAATGATCACCTTGGCATTTGAGGCTGTGGCTTCCTCCGGCGACAGCGAGTCAAATTGTAGCTCCATCAATTTCAATGCGCTAGTGATGTTGTAGTATGGTCTGCCATGAACAGTCGCCACTGCAACATTGCGCTGTAGAAGCTCAGTCAGGGGCGTTTCTTCAACAAATAAATCTGGTCAAAAAAGGCTTTTAAAGTTTGTGGATTGGACTCTATTACATTTTGGCCTTAGCTGTTTTTGGAATGCTTGATGCCGAGATGTCCCCCAGGATCGTCTTGACAATGCTGTCGACTGCCGCGTCAAACGAGGAGTTGACATTCTTTTTCAGGTTGGCAATATTTGCCCTTCCCATCTCTCCTATTTTTTCCGACTCTGCTTCTGCCTCGGCCCTTGCTCTGTCGACTATTTGCTTGGCCTCTTCGTTTGCCATGGCAATTACCTGCTGCTTTAGCTTTTCCACTTCTTCGTTAGAATGGGCCATTAAGCGCTTCTTCATTTCTTCGACACGGACATACAGCCCGTCGATGTCGCCTTCAAGCTCTGACAAAGCGGCTACGATAGTCTCAACTGCAGAGTTCGAGGTTGGTCGGGTAATTTCAGCGTGTGTGGTTTTTTCCTTTGCCAAGCCACTTGGAATGAAAAGGAGAGGGATATTAAAACTAAGTGCTATGTTGTAAGGCTGAGGATGGCCTGAGCCATGTCACCTCTGCTCTCGGTCAGGGCCTGGGTCGCCTTTTCCCTTGACACATTAGCCTGCTGCATAACAAGCATAATGTCCTCTTCCTTGAATGACGGGACCTCACGCTGCTTTTCTTCAATATCTGACGCGACAACCTGGAAGATGGTGCTGTCTTTGCCCTTCATTTCAATGACCTGCGGCTTTACCAGGTAGAGTTCCTTCGTATCGGTCTTGATTATCACTTCTTCGACATTGCCGATGTCCCTCATCTCGAGGCCCATCTTGTCCAACATGCGCCTCATTTCGCGGTTGCCGCCACGCATCATACGCTATCGGTTACTTGGTTCTACCTTTTATTCCTTCTCGAATCTTGACCGCTACTCCCCTGTTGTACAGCTTCATTAGCCCCGACGGCAAGATTGCGACACCTACAGCTATCACTTTGCTGCCGTCAATGACGGCCACATCAGAACCCACTTTTATGTTCGAGCCGCACCAATCTATGTGCCTACAGAAAAGCGATCGACCTTCGCTGACAAATGGTACCGCTTCCTGCACAGGCGCGACGCAGCTTTCCCGGAACTGCTCGCTGTTGTCAAAAAAGTACTGGGCGCCGGCGATTGTCACCGCAATGCCGCCGTCCGTTCGGAACGTCCCGGCAAGCCTGCTACCTATGCTAAAGTTCTTTATGCGCCCCGTACGTCTTGAAAACTCGTACCACATATCTGCCGGCAGGGCGTCAGAAACACCTGCGCCAAACAAGGCGTCAACATGCCCGCACACCTTCTCTTTGGGATCGATCGACAGCGGATTCAAGTAGAAAATCCTCTTTTATATGCCACATAAACATAATGGTGGTTGTTGCCTATATCTATATAGTCAAGGCTAAGAATATATAGAACCACTGAAAAACCTATCTTGAATGGAAAATAACAATAGTGAAGGTAACAGCAACGGGAAAGTCCTGTTGCAAGGCGAAGAAACAAGAAAATTACAATACACAGGCGGCTCTTCCTACATCGTGTCTTTACCGAAGAAATGGATTCAGGACCTCGGCCTCAAGCAGGGAGACCATGTCGTCATTTTAAGGCAAGGCAACTCTGTGTTGCAGATAGCGCCAGCCTCAAAGAGGGTGGCAAAGGAGCAGAAGGAAGCGACAATTGAAGTAGGCAAGGACAACCACCCATACTTCATTGCGCGCAAACTGATTGCACTGTATTTTTTGGGCTTTAACATCATTACAATTGTGCCAAAGGAAGACAGACTACTCGTGGAGCAAAGGGAGGTCATCAAAAGCATTGTCCGGCGTGTCCTTATGGGCACCGAAATAATTGCAGACTCAGCTACCGGCATCACGCTGCAGGTCTTGATAAACCTGCTTGATTTATCGGTGGATGCGGCGTTCAAGCGAATGCTGCTGATCGCCAAGTCAATGTACCGCGACACGCTCCTTGCGCTCAAAGAAAATAACGTCGAGCTTGCAGAGGAGGTGGTCAAGTCTGACGACGAGGTCGACAGGTTCAGTTTTTACATCGTAAGGCAACTGAAGATAGCGATCAAGAATGAGCACCTGCTTAAAGAGATAGGGCTCGAGGAGCCGCGCAACTGCCTTGGCTACAGGTTGATAGCCAAGTCGGTCGAGCGCGTCGCGGATCACGCAGTAGTCATTGCCAAGGACATAATTGAGAATCCACATCCGCTCAACAAGGACATCGTGGAAAAGATAGCCAGCATGAGCTACTTTGCCCTTGAAGTACTTGATGACGCCTGCCTATCGATGTTCAAGCGCGATTACGAAGCAGCTGATAGGGCGATTGAAAAGGCGCGCAGGATAGACGAAATGGAAAAGGCCATACTGCGAGCAGTGTCCAAGCCTCGAGATGTCAACGAACTCTACAGGATTAAGCTGATAACCGAGAACATCCGCAGGGTCGCTGAATATGCCAGCGACATCGCAGAAATTGTGCTCAACATGACAGTGCAGCAGACGCTAAGAAAAGGCTAAATCGGTCCCACATATCTCTGAATTCAAATGTCGTACTGCGAGCTTTGCGGACGTCAGGCTACAGAAAAGAGAATGGTAGTGGTCGACGGCACCGTATTCAACGTTTGCAATGCATGCTCAAAGCACGGTAAGCCATACGTGCCGGCTCAGGTGCCGGCTAAAAGGAAAATGCCGCCGGCGATAAGGCAGAATAAGAAGATCGGGCTGGCAGATGCAACAATACTCGCCCCGGATTTTGCAACGCTGATAAGGGAAGCTCGGATGAAGATGCATTTGACGCATGAGCAGCTCGGCATGAAAATGAACGAGAAGGCACTAACGCTGAGGAAGTTTGAAACAGGCGCGCTCAAGCCTGATGAGATATTTGCAAGAAAGTTAGAGCGCTCCCTTGGGATCAAGTTGTACGTCAGTGCTGAGAGCAGCGATGATGAATAAATGACAGCCGATAGAAAGGCCATCCTGATAACTTACCCTCTCGATCAGACGATAAAGGAGGCCGTCTCGCTCGCAGACGCGGCTGGCTATGAAGTCATCGACACAATGACCCAGCGCCAGTTAACAAGGTCAAGGTTTGGCATAGGGCGTGGCAAGGCTGAAGAAGTAAAAGAACTAGTTGAAGAGCTCAGGCCGGATGTCATCATATTCGACGAAGTGATCAAGCCGACCCAAATGTACAATCTAGCCAGCATGTGCAAGGTGGAGATAGTGGACAGAGAACGACTTATCCTAGAGATTTTTGAACGGCGCGCAAGCACTACCGAGTCGCGGATCCAGATCAAGCTTGCACAATTGCGCTACGACATGGCGAGGGCACGCGAAAAGGTCAGGCTTGCAAGGGCAGGCGAGCAGCCGGGGTTCTACGGCCTTGGCAAGTACGAAGCGGACGTCTATTTTCTAGATATCAAGAGGCGGGCTGCGGTGCTGAAGAAAAAACTGAAAAATGAGGAGACAAGACGCCAGTTGCACAGGGACCAGCGGACAAGGGCGGGTCTTCCCACTGTTTCGCTAGCCGGCTACACGTCTGCAGGGAAGACCACGCTGTTTAACACCCTTACGGGCGAGACAAAGGCTACAGACAAGCACGTCTTTACAACGCTGTCCACGTTTACCCGCGCAATAAACCTTAAGGACAGCAAGGTACTGCTCAACGACACGGTCGGCTTTATCAGCAAGTTGCCGGCATACATGATCGACGCGTTCAAATCAACGCTTGATGAGCTCACATACGCAAGCCTCGTGCTCCTTGTGCTTGATGTCAGTGATCCAATAGATGAGATTGTGAGAAAGTACGACAGCTCGCTTGACGTCATAAACAAGTTTAAGGTGCCTGAAACGAAAATAGTTTATGTCCTTAACAAAGTCGACTTGACAACTGCCGAGGACGCGTTTGACAAGGCCGATCAGCTTAACGTCCTAGACAGCAAGCGCGTGGTCCCGGTTTCGGCCAAGACCGGACAAAATATTGACCAGCTGAAGAATTTGGTGAGATCGATGCTATGTGAAACTGAAAAAGGAAGAGACGCCAAAGTAGAGGAGTGTTTGGAAGAAGAGCAAACATGAAAGTCTCGGTGTTAAGGATCGGCCACAGGCTTGTGCGCGACGACAGGGTGACTACGCATGCCGCGCTTGTGGCAAGGGTGTTTGGCGCGGATAAGATATACATGACTGGCATCGACCGGTCAGTCAGCAACACGGTTGCAAGCGTCGTCAAGAGGTGGGGCGGCGAATTCGAAGTTGAAGTTATACAGGATTGGAAGGGCCTCGTCAAAGCCTGGAAAAAAGAGGGTGGCAAGGTAGCGCACCTCACAATGTACGGCATCAACATCGACAATACTGTTGATCGGTTGTGTAAGGAAAGCAAAGTTTTGGTCATTATAGGCGCGGAAAAAGTCCCACGGGAAGCATACAATCTTGCCGACTATAACGTCGCCATTGGTAACCAGCCTCACTCTGAAATTGCCGCTCTTGCAATTTTTCTTGACAGGATGTTCAGTGGCAAGCAGCTGAAGAAGGAACTTTCCGGCGGTAGGCTGAAAATAGTGCCGGTTGAAAGGGGAAAGCAAGTCCAGGAAAACAAGTAATCTTTTTAATTGCGTCATGCCAGCTGCAAGGGAGTGATGACACTAACCTGCGCCGATCGCCTATTCAGCGAGATGAGGAAATGCACCTCGACTGAGACACACTAATAGTGTGTCTTTTTTGGTGCACATCACTTCTTCCCACAGCGCCTCCAAACCTTCTCATGGTCCAAGAGCAACAATACTTGCCGCTGGCAGCCGTCGGCAACAGCTTTTCGTAATACAACAAATCTTCAAGTCTGCTTTGTCAACGCTTCTATTGCTTTCGCAACCTCTGACTTTGCAAAAAGAAGCTTAACTGCGTCTTCTTTTCGCTTTTTTTCAGGGCTTAATTCCAGAATATTTAGGTGCCCGTTTACCAGAAACTCGACGTGAAATGACTTCTTTGCCATGCTCGCGTTCCTTATTCCAAATCTTTTGCCAACGAGGCTGTCTTCGCTCGCCGGATCAAGTGACGTCAATCTGACTACCGCGGCTGCAAATGAATCGAGTAATGCGAAAAGTGGATCTGGATTGTCCTCCTTTTCCTTTGGCACTCCCCATTTTACCTTGCTCTTTGTGGCTGACGCGAGGCTGTCAAACCTCTTTACAAAGTCGCCAAACACCGACTCCATCGTGACATCCACTACATGATCCTTAGACCTGACAAACTGTGATGTCACCTTCTGGTCTGTGAACTCCATTCCGTGGTATTTGGCATACAGAAGCGGCTGGCCGTATTTCACGACGTAGGCATCACAGCCATCGATCTGGGAAACTAGACGTAGGAAGTAGTTTGCAGAGGCCGGAATTTTGACTGTCGCATTCATTTTGGAGATTATCATGAGCTTGATAAGGTCTCTGACAAAGTCGTCGGCATAACGGGGAAACTCCTCAAAGTCATAACGCACTTCCTCCACGACCAAGGCTAACGTGCTTTCTGCAACATTAGGATTTAATAATTTTCGCAGTATCGGCCGGACTTGACCTGTCAAGACCGCGAGTTAGTTGCAAATATTAGTGGTCCTGTCAAAACTCAGCTTGTTGACAGAGAAGTTTGCATTTGTGCCAGGCAGCCAGATGGCCAGATGCAATATTTCGCGCTTTATGAAAAAGCACTACATTTCTGACTGGCGAGAGCTGGTGGAAAGGGCGAACAGAGACATCGGTTGGTACTGGGATGCGGTCAATGAGGACCTTGGTTTAGAATGGTTCAGAAAATACGACACAACTTATGATTCATCTGCCGGCATCCCTTGGACAAAGTGGTTCATAAATGGCAAGTGCAACATTGTCAGCAACGCGATTGACAGGCACGCAAAAAAGCAACCTGACAAGATCGCGTACATTTTTGCTAACGAATTTGGCTCTAAAAAGATCACCTATCGAGAGCTTGACGAACAGGTCAGCAGGCTTGGTGGCGCGCTGGCGGCTGCCGGCATCAGGAAGGGCGATGTCGTTGCAATCTATCTTCCCATGATCCCAGAGTCATTATATGCCATTTTTGCATGTTCCAAGATCGGGGCAGTTCACACTACAATCTTTTCCGGCTTTTCTGGGCAGGCACTCCACTCCAGGCTCTTAGACTCAAAGGCAAAGCTTTTGATCACAACCGATGCTTTCAGGCGGCGTGGCAAACAGATCTACCTTGCAAGACAGTGGGAAATGGCAGTACGTGGCACAACAGTTTCTAGCATAATCAATGTCGGCCGCGAGTATAACGATCTTGTAAGAAATGCTGCCAAGACAGAGACTGAAGTGATGGACGCGGAAGACCCACTCTTCATCCTGTATTCATCTGGCACGACCGGCGAGCCCAAAGGCACGCTTCAGGTGCATGGCGGCTTTACAGTTGTTGCAGCACAGCAGGCAGCCTACGTAATTGATATGAAGCCCGATGATATCCTGTTCTGGTACGCGGACATTGGCTGGATAACGGGTCAAGTGTGGATGGTTTATGGTAGTCCAATAATAGGCGCGACTGCCCTAGTCTATGAAGACGCGCTAGACTACCCGGCAGCTGATGCATGGTGCAAGCTCATTGAAGGATACAAAGTCAGCATATTTGGTGCAGCCCCTACCGCAATCAGGCTTTTTATGAAAAACAACGTGCAGACAACCAATTATGATTTTTCATCATTGCGGATCCTGGCTGCTACCGGCGAGCCTCTAAACATTGAGGCGTGGACGTGGTATTTTGAAAATGTAGGCAAGAAGCGGTGCCCTGTGATCAATCTGTCGGGCGGCACCGAAGTGGGGGGTGCAATAGTGAGCGCACTACCTGTGATGGCACTCAAGCCGTGCACCGTAGGATCTCCGATCCCTGGGTTCGATGCCGATGTTTTTGACGACTCCGGAAAGAAGGTAAACGAAGGGTATCTTGTGATCAAGAAGCCATGGCCGTCTATGACCCGTGGGCTTCTGAATGATGCCGACAGGTTCATTGAAATCTACTGGTCAAAGTACAAAGATGTATGGTATCATGGTGACATTGTATTTGTCGATTCTGACGGTTTGTGGTATATGCGCGGACGCGTTGATGATGTGATAAAGGTCGCGGGCCACAGGATCGGGGCCGCAGAAGTCGAGGCGGCTGCTTCGTCTCACCCATTGGTTGCGGAAGTGCTCGCTATTGGAAGGCCGGACGATATAAAGGGCGAGGAAATAGTGGTATTCATCGTGGTCAAGGATGGCTGTGCGGCTGATAATAGCTTGGCAGATGAGATTGTCCGAAGGGTTGAAGATTCGATAGGAAGGTTTGCCCGGCCCGAAGAAGTAAGAGTGGTCTCTGACCTTCCGAAGACAAGGACAGGCAAGCTCGTAAGGCGGCTCGTCAGGGCAAAGATTGCTGGCGAGAGCATTCTAAGCCAAGACCTTTCTATGATTGAGAATCCTTGGTCACTTGATGCCATCTAGGAAGAGCTCGTGTAAACTCTCAATTCACTTCACGGTGTATGTTCCTTTGATGACACGCAATAACCCATTATAACGAACGATAAACAAATCCGGAAGAGCCCTTAAGGAGGAACATTCAATGATTACGATAAGGCAAAAATTAGTAGCAACATTTCTTGTAATCTCTCTATTCGTTGGAGTAATGGTCGTCGCAGTATACAATGCCGGCAGAAATGTTGCCGATTCTTTTCATGAGCTCAACGACGAGTCAGTGGTTCGAATTAACGCTCTCCATAAGATGAAAATTGATTCTCTTATTATCTATTCACGGGCTGTAGAATCTACGGTCGAGGAAAATCGAGAAGAGATACCTGAGTACATTCAAGATATAAAGCAGGCAGAGGATGATTTTGCTGTTACGTATGACGCGTACAGTCGGGCTTTGACAAATGGTGGTCCTGTTGGATCAGATCTTGTAATAATGGAAAACTGGAATGAATTTGCGTCACACTCTGACAAGTTAACAGCACTCGTGCAGAGCGAGACGGCTGACAAAAATGAAATACATGAAGTGCGCGAGGAGCTTGAGCAGTCGCAGGAAAAATTTGAATCGGTCGTCAATCAGACTCTTGATTCAGAGCTTGCGCATAACCAGGTGCTCACGACTGCTGTGGACGATATGGAGAAGTCATTATTTGCATTGATCCTGACGGTGCTTGCTTCTTCAATGATGTTTGCGATCGGTCTAGGATCGCTAGTCTCGTACAAGATATCAAAGCCGCTGGTGCAACTAAAGAATTCGGTTATGGAACTTGCAAAGGGAAACTACGAAGCTAAAATAATGAAAGGTTCTGATGACGAAATTGGCGATCTCGCAGTTCATTTTGAAAGGATGAAGGGTGAACTAAGAGAGAAAGACAAGATGCAAAATGAGTTCATAATGGTTGCTTCGCATGAGCTCAGAACGCCAATCCAACCGATCTTGGGGTTTGCAGAGCTGGCATTAAAGGGGAAGATTGGAACTCCGGACGCACTGAAAAAAATATTGGAGGAGGCTAGAAGGCTGAAGCGTCTTGCTGATGATATACTTGACGTGAGTCAAATAGATGGCGGAAAGATGACCTACAAGATGGAGGACATCTACATCAACGACGTGATTGAAGGGGTCGTTGAGAGTTTTTCACCCCTAGTCCCAGCAGGAGTGCGATTGACCACAGATTTATCCTCCGTAGACGGTTTCCTTAAAGGTGACAGGGAAAGGCTTAGACAGGCATTTTCAAACATTTTGGATAACGCAATCAAATTTACACAATCTGGCAAGATTATCGTGAGCTGCTCAAAGTTAAAAGAATCTGAAGAGCTGCAAATCAGAATCAGTAACGAAGGCAA
>CBQWHN010000009.1:0-15606 GCA_967728685.1 uncultured Nitrososphaera sp. | reverse complement strand
ATTTTGACAGGATATTTGGCAATAACGAAAAGAATAGAACCAAATAGCTGGAAATCGCTAGCGATATTAGGCCATTACTCTTTTTTATTCTTCCAGTCAACTTGCCTTCAAAAAGGGTTATTTATCGGTTCAATGATAATTAATGATGACTTACTTCGGGGTTATGTTGATTGAAATTAAATGAGGCTCAAATTGAAGATATTACCGGCAAAGTCTTCCGCACTATAATCGGCAATGGCAAGGACGGCATACTGCAGTCGGAGCTGTGGAAAGAGCTTGACCTGACGAGCCGCGACGGCTCTCGCGTTGCCATCCGCCTTGAAAGGCGCTCGCTCATCCGCCGCGAAAAAATCCTTGAAAGTGGCCGATGGACGTTCAAGCTGTTTGCTGTCAAGCTGCCGGTTGACACCACAAGCATCGAACAGGCGCCCTGTTTGACTTGTCCTGTCGAGCATATGTGTTCCCTTGAGGGCTCGTACAGCCCGACGAGCTGTAACTTAATAGAAGACTGGCTCATCAATTCCTTTGACAACAGTAATTCAAACAAGAAGCCACAAAAGCCTTCTACTAAGAAATGAGACTTGCTGACGCGCGCAAAGACCAATATCGCCGGTTGGCAAAAGACCAGGGGTACCGCGCAAGGTCGGCTTACAAATTATTGCAACTGAACCGTTCTTACCACATTATCAAGAAGGGGAGCAAAGTTGTCGACCTCGGGTGTGCTCCGGGAGGCTGGATGCAGGTGGTTACAAACGAAGTGGGACAGGCTGGCAAAGTTATCGGCATAGACCTCAAGCCTGTCGAGCCCGTTGCCGGCGCAACGGTGTTGAAGGGAAGCATCGAGGACAACGACATGCTGGAAAAAATCGCCGGTATCTTGGGGGACAAGGCCGACGTCATCCTCTCTGATCTTTCACCAAACGTGAGCGGATTATGGGACATCGATCACGCGCGCCAGATCTCCCTTTCTACAATCGCGCTCGGCTTTGCTCGACAGATCTTGAGAATGGGCGGAAGCGCCGTGTTCAAGGTGTTTGAGGGCGATACGCTAAGTGAGTTTAGGGCCGAATTGAAGAGTAGCTTTGGCCGTGTGCTTCTCAACAAGCCTTTGGCAAGTCGGCAGGAAAGCAGCGAGCTTTACATTGTCTGCCTCGACTTTAAACACTAGGTCCTATCCGAGACGAAGGCTAACTTTAGAAGATTATTTCAATAAACCAAATAACCTTCGATCAAAGTTGATTAGATTAATTAACCTGTAAACAATTCTGTAAAGTACTGACAGCCAAATTGCCACACTCTGATTTCGAGAAGAGCAGCCCAGAAGGAGCCAAGATCGCAAGCCCCTCAAAAGAGGCTACTCATAGCAAGATTCTTGTGCTGTGCATAGATAGAGACGACGACATTGGCTCAAAGGGGGGAATCGAGACTCCGATTGTTGGCCGCGACGCGTGCATCAACGCCGGCACGAGACTCGCGATCGAGGACCCGGAGGACGCGGACTCGAACGCGATATTTGGCGCGGTCAAGACGTATGAAGAGCTCGTAAGCAAAGGTTATACCGCTGAGGTTGCGGTAGTGGCCGGCAAGTTCAACAGAGGCGTTGAGGCTGATGAGAAGATCAGCCTTGAAGTGAAAAGCATCCTTGAGAAATACCATGCTGACGGTGCAGTCATCGTGTCAGATGGGGAAGACGACGAAACAGTAATGCCTGTTATCCAGTCAAGGGTACCGGTGATCTCGGTCCAGCGCGTCATCATAAGGCACAGCCGGAGCGTGGAATACTCGTACGCGGTGCTTGGGAGGTACCTGAAAATGCTCGTTTACGATTCACAGTATTCCAAATTCTTCCTCGGCGTGCCCGGCGTCCTGCTAGCAGCAGGGGCGCTAGCGGTCATTTTTGATGCCGGCAAGTGGATCACTGCCATCATATTGGCAATCCTTGGCGGAGCGTTCATTGTCAGGGCCTTTGACATCGACAAGACGCTAAGCTCGTTTGGCAGGCTGACGCCTACTTCGTTCATCAAGATATTCTCTATCATCGCCGGCGTCCTCATCATACTGGCGGCTATTGCAAACGGCATCTACAGCATCCCGACAAACATGCTGAGGGAGGGCATGGGCGCACTTGACGTCATGTCAAACAGAGTTATTGTAGGTAGCTTTGCCACTGGCACGATAACGCTCCTGTGGATAGGTGTTGCTACAATCCTAGGCGGTGTTCTGCTCAGCAACTGGTTCAGGGGAAGTGCAAGGACAATGTCAGATATCCTCCGTCTTGCTGTGCTTGCGCTACTCTACATACCTGTGCTCCAGTTCACGTCCGTGCTTACAGAGGGCACAAACCCCTTCACACTAATCTCATCGCTCTTAATAGGTCTTGCAGTGTCACTTGTAGCCGCGACGTTCCTGTATCAGTACTTCAGGAGCAAGAAGGGCGGCAGCGAAGTTCTGAAACACTAATGTAAAGGTGCCTACAAACGACAGGGCATGTCACAGCACGGTGACCACGACCCACAGCTGCAAAAGTGGTACTGCAGCTACTGGATGACGCAGGGAGAATGGTTCGACATACACGATTATGCGCCACCCACGCTCCAGCAGCAGGAAGACCAGCTGGAAGAAGATCAAGGGTGAGCCTGCAAAAAACTTACAAATAGCCAGCTCAATCTCAAACTATTGGTAGACGAATGGTCAGCTGGCGCAGTGGTGTTCTACATAGAAGACAAGGCAGAGCCGGAATACTTGCTGTTGCACTACACAGCAGGCCACTGGGATTTTCCAAAGGGCAACATCGAGGCCGGCGAGAACGAAAAGCAGGCCGCCGCCCGCGAGATCAGAGAGGAAACCGGCATAACCGACGTCGAATTTCTTGACGGCTTCAACATGAAAATCGAATACAAGTACAGGCACGACAGGAGGCTTATCCAGAAGGAGGTCGTGCTCTTCCTTGCGCGGACGCAGACACACCAGGTTACTATTTCGCATGAGCACATTGGGTTTGCATGGAAAAAATTTGACGATGCTATGCAACAGCTGAGTTTTCGTAATGCCAAGAACCTGCTATCAGCAGCCAAAGATTATTTGCGGCACCGATCACTTGCGTACCGATAAAATCTTGTTCTGAATTTCCTTTGCAACCTTGGCAGGCCACCTTGACTCTACTATCGATCTACCAATTATCAAATAGTCGGCGCCGCTACTGAATGCCTCTACTGCATCGCCGCCCTGGGCTCCAATTCCAGGCGAATATATGGGTAACTGCTTCGCCATGTGTCTTAAAATGTCAAGCTGGGTTGCACCAACTACAATGCCGTCAACCCGGGCATCGGCTGCCCTCACAAGAAACTCCTCATACAGACCTCGGCCGCCAAACTCGAGCCCAAAGCCCTCAATTGCCCCGGGATGGCTCATGTAGACCAGCGCAATGACTCCTGCGCTTGCTCTATGTGCCTTTTGAACAAGCGCGGCCAGTCCGCCCCTGCCTATAAAGGGGTTTGCTATGACGGCGTCAAAGCCCATCCTTGTCAGGTGCTCGACTGCAACTTCATTAGTGTTTTCGATGTCGTTGAGTTTGATGTCTGCAATCGATTGCAAGCCAAACGAATGGGCGAGCTTATTTATTTGCGATATTTCAGACGCAGAAAGAGGAAGGATAATGTGGAAATTCATCTTGACGGCGCAAATGTGTTGCTCGACTACGCGGACGGTTTTTGCTGCGAATTCTGACAGGTTACGCCTGTCTGCCCGCGGGTCAAGCGCTAGCACTATCGGGCTCTTCTTGGCTTCAGCTGATCTGGCGATTCTTTCGCGAAATGGCCTAGTCATAGGTCTTTACCAGCGGGTGGTCTACTGCAAGCCTTATCACCTTGAGGTAGACATAGCCGTGCTCCTCCAGCCTCGCGGAGAAGACTGGCTGCTCAGCCCTCTGGCTCGAGTAGCGCAGGAATGGTTCTTTCGGCTCTTCGTCCAGTGCAACGTAATAAAAGTACGATATAGTTTCATTATCACTTGCGCTCATCGTGGCGCCAAGGATTATTTTGCCCCCGCGCACCTTGAACAAGAACAGCGGAAGTGGAGGCTCCTCGTACATGGTCTTGTAGGCGGCAACCTTGGCCAGGCTCGATAAATCCTTCAACTCTATGACAGTGTAGCCTGACTTTTTATCAACCTTTGCGGACCTTGCGAGCGCGCGGGGAAATTTCTTCACCTTCAGGATAGGAGAGTAGACAAAAGTTGGGTTGTCTACCGAGCCGGCAAGCAAAACTTCTTCAACTCCGTTGCTTACCCGATAAGCAATGTACTGACCGTCTTTAGAGTCGCTCTCTGCATAATAGATAACCGGTCTACCGTTGATAATATCAGTCTGGGCCGCCAGTACCTCGTGCTTGTTGAATTTAAGCGAAAATGCCGGCAGTGGTGTCCGCTCTAGAGCGCACACCAGCCTGCCGAAGTCCTTCAGTCCTGCCAATGCAATGTAGCATGGCGCTTTGAGCGGCAAATCGCAATACTGTTAATACCTGCGATATTAAAGTCATCGCAATTTGGACAAGCTGGACGATCTCGTGGGACAGGCCAAGGCAATTGTTGCAGGCGACCCTGACAGGACCTCAATTTGGCGCGCATACGTCGCTCTGGAATATGCCATCATGGATCTGAAACTGCGTCACAACTTGGAAGGAGAAGCCGCGCCGGAACGGCCTGCAAAAAAAGCAATTGACATCATTGAAGCAAGGTCAATGCTTGCTAGGATCGACCTGTCGTCAGACAGGAGAAAGCTGCTTTACGACCTGCGGTCATGCAGGGACCTTTTGAAGGCCCTTGTCGCATACTATGACCGGCGGTCAACCACGTCATAGAGGTCGGGCCCAGTGCCTATCAGGGCAACCTTAAGGCCCGTTTCGCCCTCGATGTTCTCAACAAACTTTTTTGCTTCTGCCGGTAGTTTCGAATATTCGCGCACTCCGGCGCACTGGGAATACAATACGTCCATCTTCGTCACAGCCAGCTGCGTTGCGCTGTTGAGCCTGATCGCCTTTTTGGCAAGATCCATGTCAAAAGGAGACGCCCTTCTCTGCCTGCCAGTCACGCTGCCAAACTCCAGCCAGCCGCGCTTTTTCGCTTCCTCTTCGCTTAGCTCGTTCTGGAGCAGCCCACCCCCGACGCGCGTGACGTATGCCTTGAACACAACAAGCACGTCGTCGACCCTTTTCGGTCCTAAGCCAATATCTGAGCAGATGGCAGACGCAGTTACGTCCTTTGAAGTGACGTAGGGGTAGCTCCCGTGGAATAATGATAGATATGTGCCTTGGGTGCCTTCTACCAGCACATTTTCATTGCTTTCAAGGGCATAGTTGACAGAATTGCTGACTTCTTCGATGTAAAGCGACAATTCGGGGACATCCTTGGCAAGCTTGAGCGTCCGAAGTGCCCTGTCTGCATTTGCCGGCCCGGTCCCTGTGCCGGTGGTGCCAATCTTGTTCTTGAGGAAATCCTCACCCTTGTCCCGATCAATGTGCGTCTGTTCAATGATGCCACATTGGGCGTCCACGAAAGTCCTGTCCTCTGACTGGAACATGGCAATCTCTTTTAGCAGCACCTGCGGGTTGACGAGGACTCCTGCTCCGATCAAAAGCCTGGTCGTTGGACTGAGCGCCGCGCTCGGCAGCATGCGCACCTTGTACTCCTTGCCTTCAAAAGTGAACGTATGGCCGGCGTTCGGCCCTACGCCGCCCCTGACTGCGATTGTAGGTTTGTCCTTTCTAGCCAGATATGCGATAATCTTGCCCTTTCCCTCATCCCCATAAAATCCGCCAACTGTCACAAGGCACGGCATACGAGTTCTCTCGCATTATGAGGTTATTTAATCCATCCTTACCAATTAAATTCCTCCGCTGTCATGGTGATGTTCGTGAGCGACGCCGCTGGTAACATCATACAGATACTTGCAAGCCTGCCAGACTTCTTGCGCAAACCAATGCTACAGAGTAGGCTCAAGGAATTCTATGCAATGAGCGATACTGACAAGCGCGAAACAATCAGCATGGCTCTGTCTGCAGCGCCAACGATAGATCCAAACAAACTTTCAGTGCTCTTTCGGACGTGGCTTGAAATATTATCAGAATTTGAGTCAGAAAAGAGGGCGATAATGTTCCAGACATATTGCAAACAAATCCTGGAAAATACCCGTCTGATTGAAAAGCTCGACTTCAGGCAGCTGACCGCGACATTCCTGTCACTTGACCAAAAGCAACAGGAGCGCCTCACAGGCTCGCTGCAAGAAGTGCTCCTTTCATTCCCAAATCGTTACCAAATATTGAAGCTGTTCCCGGAGGACTCGCTGAAAGCTGTCGGACTGAAATGATTAGTGATGGTGTCCGTGCTGACCTTCGGGGTTGTCCGGCTTTTTTTCGATCTCGGCGATCCCCTTTTCAAGGCCAAAGAACGCACGCTCATACTTGCGAAGAGCCTTCCTGTGCTCTGGAACCGACATGTCAAGTCTCATTTCGTTCATAACCATGACAGCATAGGCAGTCCATTCCTTCCAGCACACAGCACACGAAGGGTACTTTTCAGCCGAGGGGTCGTCCACATTCTCATCGATAGTCTTACCGCATTTCAAGCAGGTCTTGCTCATCTCCAGTGTTGATGTGCGATGGATATTATAACTTGTCGAAGCTGTGGAAAAACCACCGAATGTTCGGAGCGCATTGCAGAACGCATGAGAAATTTGTAAATTTACCAGATATCAAAAAATAGGATTTATGATATGCATTCTGTGCTATTGATCGTCTGATATGCGCCAGAAGCTAAAATAATGGCTTTTTCATGTTAGAGCCGCAGCTGCCGCACCTTGCACCCTTGACTTCTGCCCCGCATGACAGGCAGATGTATTTCAGCTTGACACCTGTGCTTCCATATCTACCGCCACCCATTTCGTCGCTAAAGCCCAGCGACCTGAGTGCCCCAAGCTGCTTTCTCCTGATGTAGAAAATTACACCGACCATCACGGCCAAGTTGACCGCTAGGCCGATGAAAAATCCAAAAAAGTAGGTAAACAAGAGTCCAGTTCCTAGGCTTGCGCCAATCACTAAGAGCTGTCGCCTTAATACTGGCCTAAGAGTGCTGTCCATGAATAATATAGCAACCTCTTGGTTTATGAATCTATTTCCAAATCTAACCAGAATTTGGATAACCTTATTATACTTTTGACTGCCAAATTCGGTTGTGAAGGTCCGCTGTCCCGACTGCAAGGCCATCGCAGAGCTGGCAGACGACTTTACCTTTGTCAAGTGCTCAAACTGCTCGTTTGACATGACGTATGGCGAATACGTAAAATACATCGCCTACAAAGACGCGCGATATCGGGACATACTTTCAGACTATAAATAGAGTTAAAAATTGGAAACCTCCCCATAATCATGTTGGAGGTTCTATTCGAGCTGCCAATGAACTTGCTGGGGCTCGGCATCTCGGCCTTTATCGGCAGGTTCGCCTATTCGGGCTACGCCACAGTGGCAAGTCCGAACCTTCTGCGCCTTACCTTTGCATTCGTGTCGGTAGCAGTAGGGTTTGCCCTCCTTGCCGGCGGACTCTTTGGCGGAGACTATTCTCAGGCCGTAACCACAGCCGGGCTGGCAGCGCAGGCAATTGGCTACTTTTTTATCGCCTTCTCACATAGCCTCAAGAGCTTTGACTTTTCACCTCACCGGCATTTTCTCCTCGCGCCTCTCGCAATTACCGGCTTTGTAATACCAGGTAATTCAATAGAACATCTCGTTAGGTCAATTTCTTTTATACTATTAGTATATGTTTCAATTGAAACAATGGCATCGTATATGCAGGGCAGGAGAACCAGTACCCTAATGATAGGTTCCGGTCTTGGTCTGTTAGCATTGGCAGAACTCTTGTCTTGGTACAACTTCATCTATCCCGGCTCGTTCTACATTGCGGCGCTTTCGATCAAGGTTGCCGGGTTTGGGCTCATGGTTGTCCCGTTCTCAAAGTTTGGGCTGGCAAGCGGCCTAGGGAGGATGAACTCGCAAGTTGGTAGCGGACTATAGGACTCATGTTAGCATAATAGCGGACATCCTGTCCACCGCAAAGCAGTACAGCTACGAGGGATACGACAGTGGCGCGACCGTTACACTCCTGATGCGCAAGGCAAACGTCCCCCACCAAAGGCTCGGCTCGATGGTATCGGCGCTCAAACAATCGGGCCTTCTGTACGAAGCTTCTGCAAAATACAAGATAAGCGAAAAAGGCATCGAGTTCCTAAAGGCGTACAGTGAGTTCAAGGGCTTTGCCCAGACCTTTGGCCTGAGGGTCTAACTACTCCTCGCCTTCGTCTTCGTCCCCGAATTCGTCATCATCATCTTCATCGTCAAATTCATCTTCAAAACCATCATCGTCTTCGGACATATATCTGGGATTTACCCCACTGAATGTTCGTTATAAGTTTTGTCAGCTAGTGAGCCTGCGCGGCCCTTTGTTTGCCTGCTTTTTGCCCAACTGTTACTATGCAGTGACATGTTCCGACTGTGCACCGCCTTATTTCGCCATCATTAGGCAGTTTAGACAACACTTCGGAGTGCAGATTCTGAAAGTGGAGGCATTTGCTGCATAGAGGATCGCTGTACGGCAACCATCGATAATTGACCGGGCTTTAGTATTAAGCTAACCCAGTCAGCTTTTTATAGCTAGGAAATAAATCTGATGCCAGCATGGGGCGGGTGGACAAAGGCGTTAACTGCAGTGTCGGTGGCTGCGCGAATCAGGCCGAGCGGTCGATGAGCGGGACCAAGGCAAGCATGGCGCCAGACCTAGGGCTTGGTGGAAGCAAGCGCGTTTATCTCTGCAGGGATCACTACAAGGAATGGAAAAAGCTCACCAAGGAAGATAGGGAAAACGAGAGGGCCAGATGGGCTTAAATTAGATGCGTGATTGGGATAGGATATGCGACTGCTGCAGCTCCATTCAGATTTTATCGAATATGAGCCGATCGAAAAGGAGATCAAGGATGCTGAAGATATCGCGTCGAAATCTAAAGTAAGGATCGAAGATCTGGTGGTGGCTTTTGTAGCAGTGGAAAATGGGGACGATGAAAGTGTCGCTAGGGAAGCAGCTAAAGAGATAAAAAAGTACCTTGACATGGTCAAGAGCAGCCGACTTTTGGTCTACCCTTATGCTCACCTGAGCTCCAACCTCGCGCCGCCAACCGTGGCAGTAAGAATAATAATATCAGTTGAAAGTTTTGCGAAAGGATCTATAAATCAAGTCTACCGCGCGCCTTTTGGCTGGACAAAGTCGTTCAACATTAAGGTAAAAGGCCACCCACTTGCAGAAAACGCGAAAGAGATAACAAAGCAGGTAGAGCACGAGCATGCTGGGCATTCATACGGTGAAAAAGAGTCGACTGCTCTCAAGGCAGAAGAAAAGTTGCAGTCATTCTGGTACATACTGCAGCCTAGTGGAATAATGACACCTGTGAGCGAGTACAAGTTCAAAAAGCAGGACCAAAACCTGCAGGTGCTGGCGAGCTATGAAATGGCCAAGAAAAGGGCTGTTGAGGAGCATCCGGCACATGTCAGGCTGATGAAAAAATTAGCGATAGCCGACTATGAGCCGGCGTCCGACGCCGGCAACATGCGCTTTTATCCAAAAGGCAGGCTTATGAAGTCGCTTATTGAACAGTATGTTACAAGACGCGTGATGGAGTACGGCGGCATCGAAGTCGAGACACCAATAATGTACGACACAAAGCACCCTTCAATGGAAAGCTACTTCAACAGGTTCCCTGCCAGACAATACAACATCGTATCAGATAATAAGCACCTCTTCCTGCGCTTTGCGGCGTGCTTTGGGCAGTTCCTTATGGCCAAGGATTTCAACATTTCCTACAAACATCTGCCCGTAAAATTATATGAATTGACACGGTATTCATTCAGGCGCGAAAAGAGCGGCGAGCTTGTGGGCCTGCGCCGGCTGCGCGCGTTCACGATGCCTGACTGTCACGCGCTCTGTCGCGATCTGGATCAGGCAAAACAAGAATTTCGCAAGCGCTTCGAGCTTTCGCTAAGTGTCCTTGAAGCTTTAGGGCTGTCTATAGAAGACGTGGAAATGGCAATCAGGTTTACAGAGGACTTTTACAACGAGAACAAAAAGTTCATCACCGAGCTTATTACCAGGTTCGGCAAGCCGGTTATGGTCGAGATGTGGAAAGAGCGCTTCTTCTACTTTACTCTGAAATGGGAGTTCAACTACGTCGACGGTCTTGGCAAGGCATCAGCGCTTTCAACCGACCAGATAGACGTAGAGAATGGCAAGCGCTACAACATTGAGTTTGTCGAAGAGGATGGCAGCAAGAAAAACCCTATAATACTACATAATTCACCCTCTGGCGCAGTCGAGCGCGTCATCTATGCGTTGTTGGAAAAGTCCGCCAAAGTGTCCAAGACCGGTGGCATCCCGTCGTTTCCACTATGGCTGTCGCACACTCAGGTCCGCGTAATTCCTGTCAGCAAGGAGCACACGGAATACTGTGAAAAGATACTTGCCGAGCTCTCTGCAAACCAGATTCGAGCCGATATCGACGATAGGGACGAAACTGTGGGCAAAAAGATACGCGAGTCAGAAACAGAGTGGATACGTTACAGCATCGTCATAGGCGACAAGGAGGTCAATGCCACCAAGCTGGTAGTGCGGGACCGAAGCGAAGGCAAGCAGCGCGAAATCACGTTAGAAGAATTGATGGGTGAAGTAAAAGCGCAAACAAAGGACAAGCCATACCTACCGCTCAACCTTCCGACACACCTCTCTACAAGGCCTCAGATCATGGTATAGCGTATTTCCTCGACAGTATCCGATAAAGCGTCTGGGTCGCAAGTGCGCCTTCCCTGTAATCACCATTTTTTAACCCTACCTCGACCATGTCTATTCCAATGAGGTGGGCAGATGGGCTTATTGCCTTGACCAGCTTGAGCACTTGAAAAGGATCCAGGCCAAACGGCTCGGGCGTCCCGGTGCATGGCACATAGGGCAGGTCATAAGCGTCTATGTCAAACGAGATGTAGATCCTTTTGCCAGCAGTAACCTTTTGCAAATGATCTGCCACGGCGCCAATGTCGTCGTGCACCTGCCATGCGTCAAATGTGGTGACGCCATTCTTCGCAGCAGTTTCGTTCTCCTCTCTATCTGTCTGTCGGATGCCAATTTGGATCAGGTTCTTGCCGGAGATGTATTTTAGCAAATGATAGAATGGTGTGGTGTGGCATATCTTCAAGCCTTCATATTCAGGCTTCATGTCGCGGTGCGCGTCAAAATGTATTATCACCGGTCCTTCCTCTGCCAGCGCTTTTAATTGATAATATGACAGTGTGTGCTCGCCACCCAGCATGACCGGCACTTTGCCTTCTTTGCGCAGCGAAGAAACAACCTTGGGAATGGCAGAATCAAGGTACGCAAGCGTCTTGGCGATGCTCTTTGACTTTGGTAATTTCAGGTCGCCAAGGTCGAATATACCAACACGGTCATAGATGTCGACTTTTTCGTCCAGCACAAACGTCTCGATCTGGCGCGCTGAAGCCAGTCTTATCGCCTCCGGACCCCTCGATGTCCCTTTGCCAAAGCTAGTGGTTGCATCAAGCGGCACGCCATAGACAGCAACATTTGATTCCCTAAATGAAATTTTTACAGGCGTGTCGGCAAAGCTATAGCCTGCCTTTGTCTTCTCTGGCGCTGTAAAGAGCGAGAGCGTATCCATTTACCAAATCTCCAAAATAGCTGATAACAAACTATGACGCCGGCCTGCTCCAGAAGAGCTCGTCAAGACTTTGCTGCCGCGGCTTACCCAGGACCGATTTGAAGTCAAAGTTAAGCGCGGATACCACCTGCTCAAATGTCGACTCCATTGTCTCAAGGTATTTCTCGGTGTCAATTTCTTCAGGCTTTACAAGCTCCACCGGCTTGACACCTTCTCCTGACTTTATCTTGACATAGGAAATAACATCACCAGCTCGCAGATCACGTCCCTTGTCTGCAAGCATCTTGGCTGCCTTGATGTGCTGTGGAAGACCTTTGTAGGTATCCGCACTCTTTCCATCCATCGTCTTTTCGCCAGTCTTCTTGCCGTACGTGCTCAGCGACTTGTTTATGGTGACGTTAAAGCTCAGGTCTTCAAGTGGGATCTTGCGCGCCTCCAGATTCTTTGCGTTTTCCAGAATGACATTCTTGATGTTCTCTCTGGCAGATTCAAAGTCTTTCTCTGAGTTGACCTTGCCAAGTATAGTCAGGATGTCATAGAATGCATTCCTGATGAAAGGCGGCGTGTGAGATTTCTTGCCAGTAAGACCCTTGACATCGACAGTGCCATCCGGAAGTACACCTAGATAATTCTTCTTCAGGTCGCTGAAAACAACGTAGCGGTACTGCTTGTCAATTTCAAGATCGACACCGAGGTTATTGTGCGCCCACACTGCAACTTCATCTATTGCGCTGGGCGACGGGTTCTTCAAAAAAAGTGAATCGGTGTCGCCGTAGATGACCTGGATGTCTATTTCCTTGCACTTGTTTATTGTCCTGTTGATGGTGGACCGTCCTAGTGCCGCAGTTGCATCTGCCACCGGCAAGCAGTAGAGCGGAAATATTTCTGCGCCCATGACTCCATAGCTTGCATTGAGAATGACCTTGATAGCCTGACTTACGACATTGTACAATTGGCGTTCTTGCGGCGGAAGGGTCTTGTCCTTTGCTAGATGCTTGTAATAATTGACCCTAAGGTCTCGGAGCGAGCCTATGAGCAACGACGCCAGGCCCTTCCTATGCTTGCAAACCCAGTGAGTAGTTCCTTCTACCTTACTTTCTCTACAGTCGTCGTGGGGGCAGTTAATGGTTTCATATGACAGATTGTGCACCTTGATTATGCTAGGATATAGGCTAGCAAAATCAAGCACGACCACACCAAAGTGTATGCCCGGTATCGGCTCGACAACTTCGCCGCCACGGTATTTCTTTTCCTTTATCACAGCGGTAGTCGACGCGGTGCCCTTTGCTTCCAGCTCGCTCCTGCTAGGTATTAGCTCATTGCGCTGCCGGTGCTCATAATACAGTATACCCCTTATCCATTGATTTACTCCAAAGCGAGCAATGTCGTCCACCGACAGCCGTCCGATTCGCGCGATGACAACCAAGAGTCTCATTAACAGACTATCGTTGAAACTTGTCAGTCTGTACGTGAGGTCGGCATCCTTTAGGCAGTACTCTGCGAGCCGTTGAATGGGCAGGTCGCTGATATCGCCTTCAAACTCGATCTTGCTATCGTTCAGCAGGGCTTCGCAGATAGCATTAAGCGTGTGTTCGGTGTACGCGCGGCTAAAGGCGTAAATCTGGATTGATCTATTGTCAAATGTCCTGTAAAGGTCGATGTGGATGCCGTGCCTGATACCTACTGGCTCTGCCTGCATGCCATGCTTGATGAACGACTCTTTCTTGACCATAATCGGCACCTTGTCTTTTGGGATCGCGACGCCGTTTGGGTCTATGCGCGAATCCTGCGACCGCGCGTACAGGTAGGGGAGGTCAAAGTCATCGCCGTTGAATGTGATGATTATTGGGTATTCGTTCATTATCCTAAACACCTTCTCCAGCAACTCTTTTTCTGTGTTGCATGGCTCGGCTTCACCAATGAGCGGCGTGCCGTCGCTTGGAGTATTGTTTGCAAGCACTAGTACCTTTCTGAAGCCATCGCTTGCAACAAACCCTACAGCCGTTACGCGCCTGTCGTGGTCGCGTGGGTTTGGCATCCTGCCTTCCTCACTCTCGACCTCAATGTCTACCGCTACCCTCTTCAATTCAGGTATCGGTTGGTTGAGCAGGTTGGCCCAGTTCGTGATGTATTGCCGATATTCCTTTCCAGACTCGCCAGCCTCTTTTATCTTGTCCCATAAAAGGCTCTTAAGAGCAAACTGCACCTTGTCAGAAATAGAGTATTCAAATGGCGTTATCTGCTCCTCCTTCCTGACATAATACAGCCCCGGTATCAGCGAGCGGTCATACAGGTAGTTTTCGTGGTACTTGATGTCTGCTTCCCACGACGTGACCTTTTCTCGGAAACTGGAATCAGTGCCGCCTATAGAGAGCGGATCAGGCGCAAGAACCTTTAGCACGTCGATCTCTTTGTCAGAGATGATGTCTCTTTTTTTGACCCGTTCAAGCGTGTATTTAGTCTCCTTCTGCGCGACCTGCTCAGCCTGATCTGCAAACTCCATCTTTGTGTAGCAATAGGGCTTGTGGCCTGTCCTGTCGCGCCAGTGGTAAATTACGTTATCCTTTGGATCATAAAACTTTAAGTAGACTTTTTTTTCTTCGCCTGAATAAACTGCAGACAACAAGAGCATCGGTCTGCCTTCGGGCAATTCCGGCAGGTCATCAAGCCGCTTTCTCTTGTCTGGCTGAAATTCCTGTTGAAACAAATTTGTACTGTTTGTCTCCATTGATCGATATTAAACATTTTAGGTGGTTCTGGAAACTTGACGGGAAATCATCCGTGTTAATGGTCGGTGGATGAACACAGGCTTCAAAAATCTACCTTATATCATACCAAATAGTATCATGGATATTGTGTCGTCTGACTACAAAGTCGCCATTATTGGGGGTGGCGTGCTTGGGACCTCTGTTGCATATTTCTTATCAGCTCACACACGCAATACTGGGTCTGTAGTATTAATAGAACAGGAGCAAAACATAGCCCAACATACGAGCAGCAGAAACACCGGCAAAGTCCATGCTCCATTCTTGTATGATCCTGTAAAAAAGAAGACCTTTGCCAAGGCTGCCTCACTTGGCTACGAAATGTGGAAGAGATATTCAGAATACAAGAAGCTGCCATTCAAACGCGACGGCGTGTTAGAGGTTGCGCTCGATGACAAGGGGATAGACCGCCTTCATAAATACATGGAGTGGGGAGAGGCAAACGGGCTTGACAAAAGCGAGCTGCAATTGCTCGACAAGAATGAAGTAGCAAAAATGGAACCAAACGTCCGATGTACTTCTGCGATCTATTGCTCAAAGGATGCATCGGTCAACTATGGTGCCCTCGCGCTCGCACTTCTTCACGACCTGCACTCGTTTGGCTGCAAACTGCTCTTGGGTCACAAGGCTGAGCGGATTGAAAACAGTCACGGCGTTTATTCAGTAACCACAAATCGGGGTACAAAGGTTAGCGCAGAGTACCTTGTCAACGTGGCAGGCGGCAACTCGATGGACATTGCTCATATGATGGGCATTGGGGAATCCTACACCGACCTGCACTTTCGGGGGGAATACTGGCTGGCGCCTTCCCAGTACCATGATCTCACAATGTTATCAATATATTCAGTTCCAAAGCACCCCGAGTACCCATTCCTTGATCCGCACTGGATAGTTAGGGCAAACGGTCAGCGCGAGGTGGGACCAAATGCTGTGCCTGTCTTTGGGCCCTATGCCTATACCTGGCGCAAGAACCTCGCCGACATGCTACCAAAGATAATAGAATCCTCAAATACGGGTGTTCGAAAGATATTCTTTGACAAGCAGTTCTTGTCACTAGCAAGCAGCGAACTTAAAAGTTCGCTT
>CBQWHN010000008.1:0-15779 GCA_967728685.1 uncultured Nitrososphaera sp. | reverse complement strand
CTTGCCCCCATTTCCACCAAAGTTCGCCATCTGCATAGCCGCGTAAAGAGCAAGGGCACTGCTTTCACCCATATCGTGCCCCTTGTCTACGAAAAACCTTAGCAAACGTTTCGCCTGCTCAAAATCTACTTCATGTTGTCCACCATACCTGTCAGGCTCGTAGAATTTCAAGCCAGATGCCTTCCCTTTTGTTCTTATTCCTGCAACATCTTGATCACCTAGTGGAAAGACTACATGTAGCGATTTGTTTCCGTATTTCTCCATCAAGTATCTGCTCAAGCCACCCGAGGTGCCGCCTGTGCCAAAGGTGCAGACGATTCTGAAATCAGCCAGCGAGCCGCCTTGTTCATGCAATTGCTGATCCAGCTCTAGGGCGGTCACAGTTCTGTGTACCTCAACATTGAGTTTGTTGTCGTACTGTTCTGGACAGAAACAGTCGTACATCTTTGCAAGAAGCTTTGCCAAGTTTATTATGTCCTGACGAGCTAGAACCGCCTCTACTTCAGAACGTGATTTATCGAAAATGACAGGGTCGAAACCGAATTCAATGAGCTGTGAGCGAACGTTCGCCGCGGTTGCTTTTGCAAGCAAAACATTCGCGTCGCCCTTCATCCCTGGAGCAGGACAGATGTCCATGTCAAGGTTCATAATTCGTATTTTCTCGTTTCTCAGCTCCTCAAACACCCCTTCCTGCAGCTTCCGTGATACAAGGGTAACAACATCAAGGCCAAGCTTAGTCAGCTGCCCTAGAGCGATGCCAAAGTTACCAGACGTTGCTTCAAATATCGTTTGTCCACTCCTAAGCTTCCCTGAAGCAATAGCATCATGGACTATGTGCACTGCCGGCCTCACTTTGATCGAGCCTGCCAACAAGTTTGAATCGAACTTGCCGAATACTCGTAGATTTTTATCACCAAGATCCAGGCCGTACTTGCTTCTTGCACACTCCCTCAAATCTTCAGTAATGTCGATAAGGGGTGTTTCGTTGACAACCTTCGCTTCGCCTGATTTTTCTTCTAGGTGAGGAACCTTGCTCCATATCTCTCGCTCAAAGCGTTCGAGCAGAGAGGTGTCAATGTTACCCTCTTTATTCAGTCCTTGCAATCTTGTGCACTATGCTATTATGCACAATCAGGTTTTATAAAAGATGTGATTGGCTTCAAACGGAAATAGCCTGTCATTTCAACATTTTTCCACAGATCAGTCGCAGGTGCCGTAACGAACTATGTATATATTCGAAAGATCATCATACTTGCATGAACATAATTATTGACTAGCATGATTCTCCGATAATGGCAAAGACATGTGGATGCAGGACGAACAACAGGAAGGTTACTTACGCATTCTTGAGCGAGTATCACAGTTTATGCATCGACAAGAAGGATCTTATCACTGCTCAGCTAGAAGCGTGCGAAAGGTTGTCAAAATACGCGGACGATCCAGACGACAGATCCGCAGTGCAGAGGGAAATAAAAGAACTTAGAATGGCGCTTGACCTGATGACCTGACCTCTTCAATCATAACTACTCAAAAAGGTGAAAATAATGCTCAGACTTTAGCCAGAGTTTTACGTCCGCTTGCATTGATTTCTTCATTTATCTTCTGAACCATAGAGTCGTGTTCAGACTTTAATTGTGCCTTTGCTTTTTCAAAATAGTCTGAAATGTCGTCTGTCATAATCTCCTGGTTGCCTCCGCTTCCGCCACTTTCTTCTTGTCAAGTACTACTTTAACCTTCTTCAGCCTAACGAATTCTTCGCGCTCGCGCTCCTCCAAGGTTGCCTTGATAAAGTAAACGGCGTCCTGGTATTGCGGGATGATCACGTATTCAAGCGCGTTAATCAGCTTTTGTGTGCGCTCGAGCTCCTTTGCAAGGCTGAATATCGCGTTCTCGTATTCTGCTGCCTTGCAGATTCCGGACAGCATGTTCTTGATGAGTTTGGCAGCCTTGTCGACGGTGGCATTGGTTTCTGTAAAACCGTACGAAAGCTGGCTGCCTCCTTTCGTCTTTACCTGCAGCGTCGGTATCTTGACATCGACTATTCTCCTGACGTTAACGTCTACTTCCATTACGCTTGGGGTCGAGTCTGCAACCGCTTCAAGTGTTGATGTGCCAAGGGACATGTACGAGTTGTATACGGCAGTGTATATCTCGCCAAGAGGTGTCCAAATATCCTCCCGCGCCTTATTGGCCTCTTCTATCATCTCGTCTATTTTCTTTAGCAAAACTTCGCGCTTGTCGTCCAGGATCTTGTGCACCATCTTTGCAACCTGCATCGAGCGCCTTATTTTGATAAGTTCGATCTTTGTTGCGCTGACCCTTCTTCCAAACGACATTTCTACTTGCCTTTGTAGTGTTGCCTGACGTGCTTTTCCTTGATCTTGGTCAGCTCTCCTTCCGGAAGGCTAGACAGCACGTCCCACGCCCTGCCAAGAGTTTCGTCAAGCGCCCTGTTCTCGTCTGGCGCCTGCTTCAGAAAGTGCTGCTCGAACATGTCACCTGCATCCAGGTATTTGAGGTCGACGCCTGTAAGGCCTGCCCTGCCCACGATTTCTGCAAGGGCCCTGACCTCCTGCGCTCTTGAATAAGCATCATACATCTGGTTGCCGACTTCCATGTGGTCTGATCTCGTTTTCCCTTCGCCCACTCCGTCCTTCATGAGCCTTGAAAGCGACATCAATACATTGACCGGTGGGTAGATTCCCTTTCTGAACAAGTCGCGCCCGAGCACGATCTGACCCTCTGTGATATAGCCTGTCAGGTCAGGGATCGGGTGAGTGATATCGTCTGCCGGCATCGATAGGATTGGCACTTGTGTGACGCTTCCATTCTTGCCCTTTACCCTGCCCGCGCGCTCGTAATTGTTTGCAAGGTCGGTGTATAAGTAACCCGGGTAGCCTTTCCTGCCTGGCACTTCTTCCCTGGCCGCACTTATCTCTCTGAGCGCTTCGGCATAGTTTGTCATGTCGGTCAGTATTGCCAGCACGTGCATGCCAAGGTCAAATGCCAGATATTCTGCCACTGTAAGTGCTACTCTGGGAGTGATGATTCTTTCGATTGCCGGGTCGTCTGCAAGGTTGAGGAACAAAACCGAGCGCCTTAGTGCGCCAGATTCTTCCAGGCTGCGCTTGAAGTACTGTGCTTCAGAATATTGCACGCCAATCGCAGCAAACACAACAGCAAAGTCTTCCTTTGTTCCGACTACTGCAGCCTGACGCGCAATCTGCGCTGCCAAGATGTTGTGTGGCATGCCAGAGCCCGAAAATATCGGCAATTTCTGTCCCCTTACAAGGGTCAGCATGCCATCAATTACAGAAACGCCTGTTTGAATAAACGACGTCGGGTATTCGCGCCTTTCCGGGTTCATGGGCTCCCCGTTAACGTCGAGGAACTTGTCAGCTATCGGATCAGGCAGACCGTCGTTTGGTCTTCCAAGGCCGTCGAACACCCTGCCAAGCAATTCCTGTGAAACCGGCATCTCCATTGTCTTGCCAAGGAACTTTGCCTTTGTTCCCGTAATTGAAAGGCCGGTGGTGCCTTCAAACACCTGAACGATCGCCTTGCCAAAGCCCACTTCAAGGACTTTGCCGAGCCTGCGCTCGCCGTCCGCAGTCTCGATTTCCACTAGCTCGTCAAATGATGCTTTCGTTATGCCATCGATTACAATCAGCGGCCCCTTGATCTCGGCCACCTTTGTGTACTCTACCCCGGCTGTTTCAGGCAACTACCTTTGCCTCCTCTGTCATTGCCACGCCGCCTGCAGCCTTGCGGAACTGATCGTCTATCTGTTTGTCCAGATCGTCAAGCTTTGCCAGTTGCTCTTCCGGTATCTCGAACTTTGCCTTGAGCATTGCCGGAATTATCGGCATCGCTCTGATATCTGCAAGCGGGGTTCCTGCCTTCAGCGCCTTTTGCGCCTCCTTGTAGAACTTTACCATGAGCTTGACCAGCTTTACCTGCTTTTGTGGGCTGCAGTAGGTGTCGACTTTGTCAAACGAGTTCTGCTGCAAAATGCCAATCTTGATCATGCGTGCGACTTCGAGCACCAGCTTTTCTTCGTCTGGCAGCGCCTCGGGGCCGAGCAGCCTCACGATTTCCTTGAGAGTGTCTTCCCTTTGCAGAATGTGGTATGATTCTGCCCTCAGGTCGTACCATTCACCAGTGACGTTTTCCTGCCACCACTTGCTGACACCTTCAAGGTAGCCAGAGTACGACTGCATCCAGTTGATTGACGGATAGTGTCTTGAATACGCAAGCCTAGTGTCAAGTGCCCAGAAGGTCTTGATGAACCTCATGGTGTGAGTCGTGACTGGCTCAGTAAAGTCTGCGCCTGACGGTGACACTGCACCTATCAGCGTGACAGAGCCTGACCTATCCGGTGAACCAAGCGCCTTAACCCTGCCTGCTCTTTCGTAAAACTCTGCGAGTCTTGATGCAAGGTAAGACGGGTAGCCTTCCTCTGCAGGCATTTCCTCAAGTCGGCCCGACATTTCACGGAGTGCCTCAGCCCACCTGCTGGTCGAGTCGGCAACAAGCACCACATCATAACCCATGTCGCGGTAGTATTCTGCCATGGTTGCGCCCGTGTAAATGGACGCTTCCCTCGCAGCCACTGGCATATTGCTAGTATTTGCAACAAGCACGGTCCTTTCCATCAGGGGCCTGTTCGATCGCGGGTCGATAAGGTGTGGGAACTCGACAAGAACTTCGGTCATCTCGTTGCCGCGCTCACCGCAGCCGATGTATACAACTACCTTGCTGTCTGCCCACTTTGCGATCTGATGCAATGTCACAGTTTTGCCGGTGCCAAAGCCGCCGGGGATTGCACCAGTTCCTCCCTTTGCAATCGGGAAGTAGGTGTCAATGACACGCTGGCCGGTTATGAGCGGGACTGTCGGGTCGTAACGCTCGCCATAGGGCCTCGGCTTTCGCACGGGCCACTTGTGATACATTTTAAGCGACACTTTTTCACCGCCCTTCTCGGTGGTAGCGATAACATGCTCGATGTCATAGTCGCCTTCGCCTGCAATGTCAGCTAGCTTGCCGGCCGGATAGTTTGGAGGGACTAGAATGCTATGCGTAAGCAGCGGAGTTTCTTCCACCGTGCCCAGGATCGATCCTGGGCCAACCTGATCCCCCTTTTTTGCACTAGGCTTGAAGTTGTACTTCTTTTTCATGTCCACAGGGGTGGTGACCACGCCTCTGCCGATGAACGCGCCGGACTTTGCCGCGATCTCGTCCAATGGACGCTGGATTCCGTCGTAGATCTTGCCAATGATTCCGGGACCCAAAAGAACTGAAAGAGGCTGGCCGGTGCCAACGACAGGTTCGCCTGGCTTTAGCCCGGAAGTTGATTCATAGACCTGAATGAATGCCACATCGCCGGTTAACCTGATGACTTCGCCGATGAGCTTTGAATCGCCCACCTCGACTGTTTCGTACATCTTTGCTGCAGACATGCCGTCTGCCTTGACTGCCGGGCCGCTAACCCATACGATTCTCCCTTTTGCTACCACTACGCCTCTCCTCTCAGCATCTGGGCAATGTTTTTCCTTATTAAAGGTTTGAGTCTTTCAATTCGGGAATCAAGAGTGTTATCGTAGGTGATTGTGCCGTCTGCGGACTTTACCCTGATGCCGCCTAACACGTCGATATGCCGATCAGACACCCTAGCCTGGACATTTGTGTTCTTTTTCTGAAGGTCTGTAACGATCTTCTTGACTAGATCGGTGTCGTTCTTGTTGCATTCAATGATCACTTCCCCAGACCCTACAGACGAAACGCTTCCCTCAATCATGCTGCTTATTAGCGCCCTGTAGCTCTCCTTGTTCCCTGAGGCCGCCAGCTTTTTCCGGGCCTCTTCAAAGGCGTTATTGACGGCGTTTTCAACTATCAAAAGTTCTTGGTTGCGGGCTGCGAGCCTGCCTGACCCCACTATCTGCCGCTTCAGGTTCTCGGCCTGCTTTCTTGCAGACTCTATTATCCTTGTACGTTCGGCCTCAAGCTTGCCGCGGGAAGACTCGAGATTGTTCAGTGATTGCTGGTAAGCAGAGTCTATCTTTGAAATTAGTTCTGTTTCTTTTTGTGATAAAACCTTGCTAATCGTACGCTCCAAAGCAGAATTTGAGCTCATTTGGTTGTTTTCGGTTGTCTGACGTGATTTTAACCTTTTGATATGACCTAAGCGGCGAGGGCCCTGCCAAGCTTCGTGTCGATGCTTCTGACCAGCGCCCTTATGCGCCTGAGGTGGCCACCTTCCCAGTATACTTTGCAGCAGGTCGTGCACTGGTAAAACTCTCTGTGCAGTTCAGCAACCTTGCGTGGCACAGCATTCTTCACCTGGTCCGGCTCTTTCTGTTCGAGTAGCCCGTTGCACATCGAGCACCAGGAGCCTATGCCGTCCAGATCTACAGAAGTAATGCCGTTTTTTGACAGGATGTGCACTAGATCTTCCAAATCGCCTGCGCCGCTGACAAGGACTCCGCGGACACCTGTCTTGACTACCCGCTTGAACAGCTCTTTGTCTGCAGTCAGAATGACCCTGCCTTGCTCGATGCCCGTTTTCAGGATTTCGTCATCATGTGCATGAGCAATGTATAGTGTGTCAAAGCCAAAAATGCGGAGCTTGCGGGCGACGCTCCCAAGCATCGAGTCTGCAATAAAGCTAGGTGCCTTCAGCGCCACCGGAAGACTCGCCCCTGCACACTTCGCAAATGAATGTGCCCTCGTCATACTGCAGCAAGTCAGACCACTCGCTGCATTCGTCGCAGTACCCGGACACATTGCCGACGGGCCGGGCGATGCCAAGCTCACCCCTAATAATTGCTGCCTTTTCCGACACGACATCAACCAGATCAGGTGTTACTGCAATTACGTCTGACGAAGAAATGATGCCGGCAAGCCTATTCTTGTAGACCACTCCCAGTCGTTTGATGTTGTGCTTCCTCAGCTGGCGCGCGGCCTCGGTGATGCTCTCTTCGCTCTCTATCGTGTGGATGCTCTGCATTACCTCCTTTGCCTTTATCTGACTTGGCTTGACATCCCTGGTCAAACCGTTTGAAACAATATCCCAGTCAGTCACTATGCCAACAGGCTTGTCCTTTTCCATAATGACAATGCTCCCAATCTTTTCCTCCTTCATCTTTTTCGCAATGTTGCGAATGGTGTCATTTGGCGAAGCGGAAACCACGGGGCTGTTCATTATGTCCCTGACAAGGACGCGGGTCGTCATGTTTGCGTCGGCATGTACTCTGACTGGCTTTTTTACCACAAAAAGTAGTCGAATTTCTGGCTTTAATTACTTATCTACTTGGCCTCTTGCGGTGAAGGATATTCGTGACTGGCCCGTCGGAAGCGCCCTTACAAAGTCGTCAAGGCTGATGCGCTTGATCGTTTCTGCTATTTCGCCTTCGCCAGCTATTTTTACAAATTCAGATTTTGCTTTTTTTGCCGCAGTCATCGGATCCATGCCGCCCTGCAAGAGCACTGAGTAAAACATCGCTCTATTTTTTATCGCTTCTTCCGGCCCACAGACAAGCGTTTCTCTGCTGTTTAGCTGCACAATGCCGATCGCAAGCCTAATTTCTACTCCCTTCAGATAGTTTCGCTTGCCCTCTATTACGAACGAACCCTTGGGTAGGAACTGCCCTGTCGGCGCTCCTTTTTTCACCTGTTGCGGCATCACCCAGTACGCGTCGGCGCTAGAGAGCCCGTCTTTCCATGCCCTGCTGAACGAGACAGTCGCCCTTGCAGCTTGGAACAAAGACGACTCGATCCTGCCCTCTTGTGAGGGCGCTGCCGCGTTTTTCACTATGAAAAATGGCGAGCCGTGCACTTCGGCGTGGAACACGATATCATCCTCTGTCAGGTACTTCCGAATTAGCGCTGAGTTTGAAGAAGCATCGCGACCGCCAATTGCCAAGAGCCCGTCTGTGGTGAGGAACCACCTATAGCGCTCGTACCATTCTTTGGCAGTCTGCTCCTTTACGATAACTTTCTTATGAATGGCCGCAGTCAGGCTCCGCAACTTTTCGATCTGCGCAAGCAGCTTTACCCGTGCTTCTTCTATCGACGCGCCGCCGCGCTCCATCTCTTTTGCTCTTGCAAAAAGCATTGAACTGACCTTGGCAAGGTTCGCCTGCATCTCTATTTGCTCGCCTGCCACTTCGACATACTTTACTCCCTTTTCCTTCACTACCGACGCCGAGTTGGCTGCAAGCGTGTCATGGATCTTGCCGTCGTCAGGGCTGTAATGAGAATGCGCCATGAGCGCGTCTGCAAGCTTGCGTATCGCAGCCGATTTTTGCATCACCGCCTCCTTGGCCTTGTTCTGCTCATCAAGGTCGTGCTCAAGAACTGATATCTGCCTGTCAAGCTCTACTGTCCTACTGCTGCGCCCGATATCCAAAATTTCGCTGCTAAGCACTTCGTCTACTGCGTCCATGTAGGACGCGGCTTTCGTTGTGTTCGCTTTAGCCGCTTCTTCTGTTATTATCGGCAATGCTTCCAGCAGCTTGTCGCCCTGCTTGATAACGACAGGCTGGTGGCTCTTTCCTTCACTGACGTCGATGACGAGTCTCTTGACGGTGGAATAGATTTTTCCCACTTCTTCGTCAGATAAGCGCGCAGCCTGCTTGTCTGCTTCAATGCCGGCCCTCTTGGCAACTTCCTCAACGAATTTCTTTGGCATAGAAATACCGCGCCCGATCCACCGAAGCACGTCGAGGTTCTTTGCCTCGTTTCTCAATGCAAGCAGCTGGTCAGCTGTGACTTCAAAAACATCGACGCCTCTCACTGGCGGGTAGGCATAGCGCAATCCAACATTGAGGGTCCTGTGCCTTACTTGGATCGGGTTTAGGATTGTTATTATTTGCATGCTTTCGTCGCATATTGCGAGGTTGCCCTCGCCAAAGAACTCGCAGATGACAATTCTCACCCTGCCGTCCGGGTGCCTGAATTTCATCGAGACAATGCGCTCACTTCCGGCCTGCTCTATTGAATCTAACTTTGCGCGCTCAAGCTCTCTCTGGGCGAAACTTTCAAGGCTGTTCTCCTCTACCGGCTTGAACTTGAGCCTCGTAATCCATACGCCCCTCGCTGACAGGACCAGCATGATGTCCTCCAGCGTCGGGTGGTGGAGCTTGAGAAGGAGGGAGCTTTTTGTTATGGCATTGACCCCACTTACATAATACCCTGAGGTAACCCTGCTCCTGATCTCGTTGACAAGGTATCGCAGCTCGATGCCGGATAGCTCCATGCCAGAGGAACAGCATGTCGCAAATATTAAACAATTGAAAACAGCCGCAAGGCATTTTACCAGCTCTAATTTAATCAAAAAAGGCAACTTTGGACATATTTGAAAGGGTTTACTACATGCGTGCCCTTGTGGGCGTGGCTGCAGGCATTATCGCAGGTCTTGTCATCCCACTTGAATTTGACCAAAATACATCAGTCCTCGCTGCCGTTGGAATCGCGATTCTGTTCTACTTTATCTCTTTTGGAATCGCCAAAGGCATCGCCAAGAACGTGCCAAAGGACAAGCGTAGAAAGGTTGCAACCGAAGGCATTATCCCGTTCATGTTTTTGCTGCTGACGTTCATGATCATAGTCTTCACCGCGCTCCACCAATCCATTCTAACATAAATATCGGCACACAAGCTCAGATACAGCAAATTGTGGGACTATCGCACTCCGGGCATTCCCGATGAGCTTTTTGAGCGGACAGAAGAAGTGCCAATAACAAAGGAGGAAATTCGCGCAGTAGCAATAAGCAAGCTACGGCTCAGGGAAGGCCAATCAGCGATAGACATCGGTTGCGGCAGCGGAAGCATCACCGTTGAACTATGCCTGCAGACAAAAGGCAACGTTTTTGCGATCGATTTCGACCAGAAAGCAATTGAGCTGACAAAGAAAAACCTGCAAAAATTCGGAGTAAAGGCAGAAGTAATTGTTGGCAAGGCTCAGGACATTCTGCCAAAACTGCCACAGGCCGACGCAGTAATGGTCGGCGGCACTTGGGGCGATACTAGACGGGTAATCGAGCTTGCAGTTGACAAGCTGAAAAAGGGAGGCAGGATAGTGATCGACACAATACTAATTGAGACGATGTACCAAGCGCTTGCTACAATCAACGAATTAAAGCTGGCCGAAATCGATATCACTCAAATAACAATTTCAAAGGCCCGCAAAGTGACGACGGGAACGATGATGCTTGCAAGGAACCCCGTGATGATAATCTCCGCAACTAAAGCCTAGCTATCGCAGTATCAAGATACTCTTTGTCGATCTCAAAACCCACAAATGGGATCCCAAGGCCCACTGCTGCAACCGCGGTCGATCCGATGCCGGTGAACGGATCAACTACCATCCTGGCGTCGCCATGCAGCTTGATGCACATCTCCGGCAATTTGACAGGGAATGTAGCCGGGTGTGGCCGCTCGCTCTTGCTTTGAATCGTTTCGTAAGGGATGAACCACGTGTTGCCCCTGTCGCGCCTGTCCGCCTTGGCTGCCTTCCACCGGCCGATATTTGTCTTATCTTGATATGGTATCCCCACAGCAAGCTTGTCAAGATGGGCGTCGCCGGTTTTTGTAAAGTGGAAAATGTATTCTTGGCAGTCGTTGAGGAACCTATCGCTCACTATGGGTTTGAAGTGGCCGACTGCGATGTCGCCGGCAATGTTGGGATAATTGCCAACATCCCCCTTGCTTATTGCTATAGACTTGATCCAGTGGATGACATTCTGCAGGATAAAGTGCTTCTTCAGGACCGAGGCGACATCCCAGGCTATCCATTGGTCCTTTGGTTTGTTGCCTACGTTGAGAAAGAACGAGCCATCGTCTGATAGTGCCTGTTTGATCACGACACCCACCTCTTCCATCCATGCCAGATATTTTTCACGCGGCAGCGCGTCATTGTAAGAACCGTAGCCGATCCCAATGTTGTAGGGCGGTGACGTTACGACCACATCCACGGATTTTTCACTGACATTTTCCTTCATGCCACTTATGCAGTCCTTCAGGTAAAATGTGGCAGAGCGGCCGCCCTTCTGCACGATCCTATAAGGGGCGTCCTGATTCTGCAACGAATCAAAACATGCAGCCCAGCATTTATCCTTTCCATTTTTTGTGTCTTTCCTACGTGAAGAATCCCATGTTGCATGCAATGGACTATCTTCACCAATGTAGAAAGGTGCGGCGAGCCTTTTGAAAGAGAATGCCATCACGTCTGCTCGTCGCCGGCAGCCATGAATTTTTTAGCGATGGTTAGTTAGCGTCTGGTGACAAAGTCGAGCTCTACTCCGCGTCTCTGGTTATAGCTGAATGTAAAGCTCTCCCTTTCCGTCAGCGGTATCCTAGAGAGGTTAGCAGTGCACTGTGGGCATGTCACAATGTCGTGCCTTCTCGTGCTAATTGCAGAAGCCGCCCAGAAGCAAAAATCACATATAAGAAACTGGCGGGGCAGTTTTAGGGTAGAACTAATATCTTGAATCTCTAGTACGGACGCCATTATCACAACCAAATTAATTCTAGATATTAAAACAGTTTGGAGGGTTGTACCTGTGGCATCATTAATGCATAATATTATAGAGCTTTATTCTTTAAGATCAATCTATCGCTTGCCACGGCTCCGAGGATTCCTAAAGCAGCTGCGGGAACGGTCACAAGCGGCAGGACTGTTCCTATCATCTGGAAGTATCTGAGTGCAATGAGGCTAGGCCATATGGTTTTTTGCTCCAGCACTTTGTCGAAGGTATACGTTATCAGAGGATAATAAAGAGTGAAGAAAGCAATGCCAATTATGGCACCGGCAGCATAGCCCAATATTCTCGATCTGGAGAACGACAGCAGCGCATCAGCCGCAATGAATGGTATAAAGTTTGCAGCGTAAAATGGGATTGTCGGGAGCAGCGCGTCATTTGGAACTATCGAGGTAAGCATGTTTGTCGCAATGAACGCGCCTCCTACTGCGGACACCATGCCAAAGCGTCTGCCAGTAAGGGTTGATGAGCTGCATGCCACCAATGACATCAGAAAAGGAAAGGCTAGCGTCGCGACCGCCACTCCAAGCACAGGATGAGGATCAAAATCAAAGTATCCAGTATGCGAGAATGGAAGCGAGAACATGTCCACCATCCCTGATGTCGCAAGCCACACCGGCAGCATGCCAATGAGGATAAGGGGAGACGACAGGCGGGGCTCACGGAAAGCCATACTGCCGTGGTAGACCATGCCAGCAAGAGCACCTACGCTGCTTGCTATCATCCCGCTAACCAGCACAAAGTGGGGCGGGCTAAGCAAGCCATCTAGCCCATACGCCGAGTGCCATACAAAGTCGATTGGTCCAGCAACTACCAGCATTAACATGCCAGCTACTACAAGCTTGATTGGTCGGATAATCTTACCAATGTGTCTAGATGTTCTAAATAGTATTATCGCACCAGTCACAACTGCGCCGGCTCCAGAATAGAGCACAGCATGTGGCAGTGCAAAAAAGGTTTCAGGCTTGTTCATTAAGTGATTGTTGATATCCCAGCTCCCACCTCCCGCCGCCAACAAAACGCCGAGGCTCACCAACACATAGCCTGCAAGAAACCTCGAGCTAGAGCTAATGATGTCTTGGGCGGGGCTCTGGCTAAAATAGTTCATTTGTTATTTTTTTAGCATCTTCAATAATTAAGGCTTTGTGACCTGAATGTGATACACTTCTACCAATTCCTTCTGGTAGTCGCTGATTCCCTCATGCGGCCAGTGTGCCCCATTCCAGCTGTGAGGGAAGGCGATGGACTTGACAAAAACTACAAACTTGCCCTCTGCCTCAGGCTTGACCTGTAGGTCAATGTTGTATGTGCTGCCGCCAGCCCACGGTCGGCTGAAAGCCTCGACCGACGGGTACAGGGCATTAACCCGCCTTTCATTTCCAGAGTATTCCGAGCCGATTTGATTGCCGACATCGATAAGAATTGGAGTTTGCGCGAAATTATGCTCTAGGACCTTTATGTTCTCAGCTCTTGTGAGGTTTGGAAAGCCTGCTGAAACGATCTGCATGTCAGCCTGCTCGCCCCTGTTTGTGCCAGTCACCGAAATGACAAAGGTTTGTCCGAGGCTAATGACGGGCGTGGACAGGCTCACATCTGTAATAACAGCCTCCGGCCTTCTTGGTTCTATCGACTGGTACATCTGTGGAAAAACGTTAAGCGATAATGTAAGGTATAGTAGAAGCGCAGTTGCAACTACCACTGCCAGAAGTATCATCTTTAACAATCTAACATAGAATCAAAGCTCTGACTTTTTATTCTTGTCCACGGCCTCCCCCACCCGCTCGCATACCTCCGCAAAGCGCGAAAACGCTGGACACGTACATCCATTTCCCGCACGCCTTAAATCCCTTAGCACAAGGTGAAAATACCACCTCCCCTTGATTTTGCATGTGCTAAAGGCATCGTACGTTCTTGCGCTTGCAGTGGCAGTCGCGACGTTGGTGCCGATTTCGATTGCGCTTGCCGGCTTTGGTCCAGTAGAAAGACTTGGGTATTACAACAACGCTGACAGCAGGATCGAGGACGCAAGGGGCGATGTCAGGCCTGTCTTTCAACAAAACGGATTGGGAACTATTCCGCAGATCAGAGATTATCATGACATCGTAGGTGCAAGCGTGAAAAAGCAAGGCAATGCATTCCTTTTTACAATCGAGCTTGCAGGCAACCCAAATGAGAGCGAAAACCATGAAACCTTGTATCTATGGAACATAGTTGCGCAGGTAGCTGGCAAGGAGCAACAATACAAGATCTTCTTTCCACATTTTGCGACAGGCAATAACTCTACGACGGAAAGAGGATGGTATTTCGCGGTCTTTGACATGACCGCTGGGACTTATGCAGTACCGATGGCAAAAATCTCTGACATGCCTCAAGACAAAGTGGAATTTCCTGTCAAGGATTTTTTTATTGGGAACCCGTCGTCATTCCGATACTGGGTTGACGTGTATGTACGCACTAACAGTACGCTTGTTGGGCCACCTGATTATTTGATGGACTTTGCGCCACCGTAATCATGAGCGATATATGAAAAATTTCATAAAAGAGGGGTAAAAGGCGCTTGGCGATCCTGCATCAACGACCTGTTACAGCCTATGCCGTTAAAGTCACGTTTTTTAAACCGATGCAGTTTTGTCCGCCAAGCGCCAAGGTCAAGCCATGGCTTTCGGCATTACCATCACCATATTATAGCAGTAATTACATAAAAACATTATCAATCAGCCATATTTTGGATATATTCCATCAGAACCACAATGTTAATTAATAAAACCAGCTAATTATATAAATTTCTTACAATTCATATAAGCATTTTTGCTCGGCACCTGCCGCGATTGTTGTGGTTGACGACATCCTTCGTGGCTTCAAATGGACTATTGCGTATTGGATCTTGAACGACATAGTGCTACTTATACGCCTAGAATCATCTTCTATGAGATTTTTGGTCTAGTCTCAGTGCCGCAATTCAAGTATTTGTCAGTTGAATTTCGACCAACACGTTTTCTTATTCGAGTTTCCACTTTTCAACATCTAGCAACTTGAATGCCAATGGCGGGCCATGCGAATGGAAATAGAACATAAAACACCAAGTTTCACACCTGTGATAGAATCCGCCTTTGACATACTGGGTACTACAAGCAAGGATCGGCTGTTTCAATATCTTTTAGAAAAATACGATATTGACATCAAGTTTGTAACAAGGTCTGATGTGAGCAGGATTCATCGTGCCATTGTGGAGCTCTTTGGTCGTGACGCAGCTGAGCTCTTGATGAAGCAGGTCTACTCAGAAATAGATAAGATAGGCGACGAACTGGAATAACTTCGATCCTATTGTATGAAGATATACAACAAGAAAATACAAAGCTGAAATCGCTTAGCAAGTTAAATGAGAAAGTGCACAATGTGTGGCGATACGATGCTGACATCGGAGGCATTGTTTTGCTATCGTTGCAAGGAAGATGCTTCCAAACTTGGAGCAAAAAGGGAAATATACGACAAGCAAGACATGACGGAATCCCAAAATAGGTTTTCAGAGCTGTTTGTTGGCAGCGTGAACTATAGGGAAATGCGCCGGCGAAATCTTGAAAATGCTTACTAGCAGATTAGCATAAATGTCCAGGCTTTTGGCATTTACTCCATGGATATTGCCATTGCGCTTGTGGAACCGCACTACCACATAAACGTAGGTCATGTTTCAAGACTAATGAAAAATTTTGGCCTTCATAGGCTCTATCTAGTGAATCCGCACTATAACAAGACAGAGGCTGTAAAGTACTCTACCCACGGCAAAGATGTTCTGGCAGCCGCGAAGGTCGTTACACTCAAACAGCTCAGGAGAAAATTTGATATTCTTGTAGGCACAACTGCCATCAGCGCTACAAGTAGGCTCAATATTTTGCGTGAGACAGTCGGCCCTGAGCAAATCGCCAAAATAATCCAAGATGCTCAGGGTACCAACCGGTTTTGCATTATCCTCGGTAGAGAATCGTCAGGATTGAAAAACAAGGAATTAGGCATGTGTAACCTTGTTGTTACTATTGACACAAGGACGAGGTATAGGACGATGAATATCGCTCACGCTCTAGCGGTGCTGCTGTATGAAATTTCAAAAATAAAGCCTGAAGAGCCAGTGAAAAAGAGCAGGAAAAAGATCGAAATTGCTTCGCAGCAGGAAATTGACATTTTGCTTAAGTATGTTAGCAAGGTTGCGGATGCAGGCAATTATGACCTCCACAAGAAGCCACTG